>JAADHL010000275.1 GCA_013151875.1 Deltaproteobacteria bacterium | reverse complement strand
CGAGGTGCGTCGCGTGGGCGTGGAGATCATGTGCGACTCTCCGGTGGACGGGGAGGCGTGGCCTGGGCTCGTGGATGCCAACGACGCGGTCTTCGTTGCCACCGGGGCCCACGTGGCGAAGATGATTGAACTGGAGGGAAGCGGCCTTGACGGCGTGTTCTGGGGCGTGGATTTCCTGCGGCGGCGGGCCCTCGGTGAACTCGATCCTGACTCTTTCAACGGTTCGACGGTCGTTGTCGTGGGCGGCGGAAACGTGGCCGTGGACGCCGCGAGGGTGGCGCGCAGGCTGGGCGCGACGGAAGTCGTGGTGACAAGCCTGGAATCCGCAGAGGAACTGCCCGCCTGGGACTGGGAAGTGGACGAGGCCGAGCAGGAAGAAATCTCCATGATGCATTCGTGGGGACCAATCGAGGTCATCGGGAACCGGGACGGCCGTGTCGCGGGCCTGAAACTGCGGCGATGCACGCGGGTGTTCGACTCGAACGGTATGTTCAATCCGATCTTTGACGATTCGGAAACCACCGAGGTCGCGGCGGATTCAGTCATTCTGGCCATCGGTCAGGACCCGTCTTCCGGGCCTTTCGAATCCCTGGGGCTGAGCCGACAGGGGACCATCAACCACAGTGAAGACACAATGGCGACCGGCAACGACAAGGTCTGGACGGGCGGCGACGTGGCAAGCGGCCCGTCGAGCTTTATCCAGGCCGTGGCAATGGGACGCGCCGCGGCTGCGGACATGGACAAGGCGCTCGGCGGGGACGGCGACATCGGGACGACCCTGGTGGATCGTAACCCTGTGGACCAGCGCATCGGCAAAATCGATGGTTTTTCGGCGCTGGAACGCATACGTCCAGTTACCAGGCCCGGCCCTGACAGGGTCTCATCGTTTGACGCCATCGAGGAAACCCTCGAGGCCGACGCGGCCCGGTCCGAGGCCATGCGGTGCCTGAACTGCGATCTACGCCTCGCCATCGAGGCAGCGCCCACGCCTCCCACGAAGGAGCCCTTCCTTGAAATGACACCCGACATCATAAATGGTATCCCCGGGGTCGAGGGCGTCTTTCAACTGCTCGACGCGGAACGCAATGTAATCGCCATCAAGGGTGCCATGGACCTTAAACAGGGGTTGATGGAGGCATTGGAGGACAATGAAAGCGCGGCCTTCTTCGTGTACGAGGAAGACCCCATGTTCACGAAGCGGGAAAGCGAACTGATCCAACGCTACCTGCAGGAGCACGGAGAGCTGCCCGGCGGCGACGACGATGAGTTGTGGTAGGGTCTGACCCCGTATTTTCCTCCTTTTACGAGGTCGTTGTGACTCGTGAAGAAGAACTGATCGCGCAGGGTTGGGAAAAGCGGACCGCATACGACGAGCCGCGCCTGTCCGAAATAGCCGCGACCTACGAGGAACTCGGCTTCGAGGTCCTGCTGGAGCCGCTGCCCCCTGTCTCAGGCGCGGATTGCTCAACATGCCTCATGGCCGATGCCAACCGTTTCCGCACGATTTATACGCGCCGCCGCTGACACGACGCCTGATCGAACTACGCCGCCAGGCATTGTAGCTGCGCCATGGTGGGCTCTTCCGGCCAGCCGGACCTCGTAGGGCATCATTGGCCGGCTGGAATCGAGTGAAAATCGGCCTTGGTTGGTTTCGTGTGGTTATGTGGGTCGGTTTGCTTCAGCCCGGAAATCCGGGGCGGGAATCAGGGCAGGCTGTGACAGCCGCCGCAGTTGTTGGTATAGCCGGACGGCGTTACCTTCAGCGGATCATCGCCCTCGCCTGTAAACATGGCGTTGACCACTTCCTCGGTCATGACGTCGAAGGTGTGGGAGTGGATGTCACCCTCACGATAGCCGTTCGCCATATCGTGCCAACGGGCGGTCTTTGCGGTCTTTGGCATGTGGCACTTGATGCAGCGACCGATCCCGGTTCCCGTCGGATCGTATGACGCGCTCATGCTCGCCTTGCTGCTCATGTGGCCTTCGACCGCCGTGCCGATGGCCGGATCCGTCGTACCCGAGCCTATGAGAGCGGCCACCATATCCTCGGTAATGGCGTCGAAGCCGCCCTTGGCTACCTCATCGCCATTGTGGCAGTCCAGGCACAGGGCATTGTCGTCCGCATTGAGCTGGAGCTGGTGTTCCTGAGCACTGCCGTGCGGGTCATGGCAGGATGCGCAGACCAGGAGTTCGCGATCATTGCGGAACATCGTGGTGCGCACGACGTCCATGTACTGCTGATGGTGGCCCTTCGAGTGATCGAACAGCGACCCGTACCCCTTGGTCTTGTCCTGCCAGGAGTGCTTGTCGGTGGTGTAGTTGATCGCTTCCCAGTAGCCGGCCGCGGTCCCGAAGGCCGGCTGGATGTTGTTTCCGTCAGCCTGACCATGGAATGCAGCGGCGCTCATTCCAGGTTTGAAAACAGTGATCTCGGCGTCCTTGGTCAGGTCACCCGTCGATGCGAAACCAGCGTGATTGCCTTCTTCGTCAAGGATGCTGTGGCCGTGGCCGCGCTGGTGGCAGGTGCCGCAGATCATGATTGCGCGTCCCGGCGTAAGGTCGGGAGGCACGACCACGGCGACACCGTTTCCGCCGGCCGCCTTGTGCTCGGACCCTGGGCCGTGGCACTTTTCGCAGCCGATGTTTCCAGCGTAGATGTCGGGTGCAATCGCATCGATGAAGCTTGGGATGAAGTCCCCGTTTCCGTTGACGGTAAGGCCGGTTCCGCCGTGGCAGCCACCGCAGTCGGCTGCGAACGACTCCTCGGGGGCCAGTCCGGTGTTTGCGCCGTCCGGAGCGAAGGCGTTGTCACCGTCGTTGACCGGCGGGATCCATTTTCCGGAGAACTCGCCGTTCTCACCAAAGGCTGCCGGGTCGGGCCCGGACTCGTTCCACTGGAAGGGTGCGGGATAATAATAGGAATCACCGCCGTCCGCGGCAACGTGCTTGGTCCCAGGGGCGCCGGCCGGTCCCACCAGGAACATATAGCGCTGTTTATAGAGTCCTTCACCTCCATAGGTAAAGGCCATCTTGTACTTGGCGCTCAGCGTCGTACAGTCCGCGTCGTCCGCCATCTGCAGATAGTAGCCTTCCGCATCGCTGCTCAGCAGCGCATAGTGGGTGTTGCCCTTCGCAGGGAAGGTGATGCAGGTGCCAGGATCGGTGAACTGGGCCAGCCCTCCGTCCGAAACCGCGTAATCGGACAGGTCCTGCAGGTTGTTGACGACCCCGGGAGCGCGAAGGCCGACAAAGTGAAGTGTGTGGGTCAACGAAGTCTTGTTGTGACACTTCAAGCATTCATCAGACCCGATATAGGTCGCGCTGGGCGACGGGGCCTGAGTGATTTCGATGTCCACGGCCGCACTGGCGACGCCTCCGTTGACCGAAACAGCCTCTCGAATGGCGCCCGGGAGGTGTACGCTGTCCCCAGCGGCCGGGAGGACCACCGGGAAGTAATCGCCGTCTGCGACGCCGGTCAGGGACCATGTTCCGTCGGCAGCAGTCGTGGCCACGGAATAGCCCTTGGTGTCGGCCTTGGCAGCCAGGTCCTCGAGAGGCTGTACAGAGCCGGTGGTTTCAACGTCAGCGGCGACGACGAAGACCACGCTCGCCCCTTCGACCCCGGCGCCGGTGGGATCCGTCACAGTCCCGGTAATGGCCGGGGTGGTGGTGTCCTGGCCCGTATCGCCGGCCACATCGTTGCCGGGAATGTCAGGTGTCGTGATGTCCTGGCCCGGTACGTCCGGAGTCCCGAGATCCTGATCGATGACATCAGCACCACCTGGGTCTGTCACTGCATCCTGTCCGCCCAGGTCGGTTCCACCGGTGTCACTGCCGCCGCCGCTACTGCCGCAACCAGCCAATGGCAGCCACAGAAGCGCTCCACACATGATTATGCGCAGCTTCATTTCGTCTATCCTCCGCCAAACCAGATTTCAATGATGGGCTTTTGGCCCATTCGCCGCTTGCTAGATAGATCCTATCGGAATACAAGTCAATATGTTTTTAATCAGGACAATGTTTATCATAATTCATGAACAATATGTTTATGTGAGGCTACGCGGGCCTGATTCAGAGATTGAAGACCCGCTTTGCGTTTGAATAAAGAATTTTTTCCAGTGAATCGTCTCTGAGGCCCATCTGGCTCGTCTGCTCGACGTACCGTTTCCAGGACAGCCCGTTGGAGCCAAAGAGGACCTTTTCGGACGCGACCCTGGATTTCATGAAGCTGGTCAGGGAAGGATGGAAGTACTTGGGAAGCCAGGCGCTGATGCTCAGATAGACGTTGGGCCACTTCATTGTGCAGGCGA
Organism: Deltaproteobacteria bacterium; assembly: GCA_013151875.1. Lineage (GTDB taxonomy): Bacteria > Myxococcota_A > UBA9042 > DTJE01 > DTJE01 > JADDHL01. The sequence continues at coordinate 2,038 of JAADHL010000275.1, read as the reverse complement.
TCATCTCATCGACCCAAGGATATCCCGTGTGGGTCCCGATGAGGACGAGTCCCGGGAAATCACAGGCGATCCTGTCGAGGTATATGGGACGGGCATGCTCGCTCGGCATGGCTTCCAGGACATGCCCGGTCTGCATGGACACGGGCAGGCCAATCTCTTCACATTTGGCATACAGGGGGTACATCCTGCGATGGTCAAGGGGAATGTCGTAACCATAAATATGGATGTACACCCCTTTGTAGTTGCGCTGACCGACGTCGGCTTCCAGCTTTTCGAGGCTCTGCCTGATCTTGAAGGGGTCGTAGTCCGCAAGGCCGAACACCCTTCCGGGAAATCGGGTGGTCATGTCCGATATAGCATCGGTCATGTCCAAGGCAAACCGCTCCTGCCTCCGGTATGACCAAGCCAGGAGATCGGTGGCCAGGGCCGTTTCGATGCCTGCCTCGTCCATGGCCCGCACGATCTCATCCGCGCTGGCGTAGCCTTCCCCCCAGGCCGCTTCAACAGAGCACTTCAGCTCTCCAGGGGAGTTGGTGGCATTGACCCAGCTCTGTTTCCAGTCCTTCGAAAGCAATGGGAAAAGGGTATCTATTGCCTTGAGCTCCGCCATCCCGTACTCCTCCTTTACCTTCCGGCCTGTGTCCGATTGAGTGTATAGACTTGACGCCGTTCGTCAAGACTGCTCCACGGCCGAAGTGCCGTGACCGTCGTCGAATCGCGATGCGGGCGGTGGCTTTGGGTAATACCAAAAACTCATTGACTCCGGCCCTGCTACGTATTAAGGGAATCGGGTCCAGAAATTCGAAAAAACAATGGAGGTGACCATGCCCATTCAGGCACAAGGGTGGTTCTTCGTGGCTGCCGACGAGCCGCTGGACCGCAGGGATTTCACCATCGAAGACCCTGGCCCCGGGGAAGCGGTTGTGAGGGTGTCGGGGTGCGGTCTGTGCCACACGGACCTGGGGTTTTACAACGGCTCGGTGCCCACCCGCCACGAACTCCCCCTGATCCTCGGCCACGAGATAAGCGGCACGGTGCAGACGGCCGGTCCGGATGTCTCTGATCTGGTGGGAAAGCAGGTCATCGTGCCCGCGGTGATGCCCTGCGGAGAGTGCGACCTGTGCCGCGCGGGCCTGCGAAACATCTGCAAGGCCCAGGTCATGCCGGGCAACGACATGAACGGGGGCTTCGCCACGCACATCAAGGTACCGGCCCGCTTTCTGTGCGCGCTGCCAAAGACCCTGTCCGCGGATGACCTGTGGCCCTTGTCGGTGGTGGCGGACGCGGTGACAACGCCGCTGCAGGCCATCAAACGCAGCGGCCTCAAGGCGGGCGACGTGGCCGTGGTGGTGGGTTGCGGAGGCATAGGGTCCTATGCGATCCAGCTCGCCGGCCTGTTCGGGGCGCGGGTAGTGGCCGTGGACGTGGACGACGGCAAGCTGGAGGGCGCGAAGGCAAAAGGGGCGTCTCTGACCTTGAACGCAACGGCAGCCTACGAAAGGGGCGTGAAGGGCGAGATCAGGAAATTCACGAAGGCCGAGGGCCTGCCCTCCACCTGCCACCGCATCTTCGAGTGCAGCGGCACCGGCGCGGGACAGAAGACGGCCTTTGGTCTGCTGAACCACGGCGCCACCCTGTCCGTTGTGGGCTTCACCATGGACAAGATCGAAATCCGCCTGAGCAACCTGATGGCCTTCGACGCAAAGGCCATCGGGAACTGGGGTTGCGACCCGGTCCTGTACCCGGAGGCGGTAGACCTGGCCCTGGAAGGCCGGCTGGACGTGAGGGGGAATGTGGAAAAGCATGCCCTCGCCGACATCAACCAGGTGTTCGCCGACGCGCTGGCGCACCGGATCGAAAAACGCGCGGTGCTGGTGCCGTAATCCAACAGGGAGGACTGACATGGTCGGCGTCGAAAAACGACATGACGGCCGGGTGGTCGTAGCCACCCTGGACCTACCCAAGGGAAACGTCCTGACCTCCGGGATGATCGGGGAACTCCACGGGGTGATCGCCGGGGTTGAGGCCGACGCGGCGT
>JAADHL010000033.1 GCA_013151875.1 Deltaproteobacteria bacterium | reverse complement strand
GGATCTGATCGATCCGGACGGCCCCGACGAATTCGACGGCTGACCCGCCTCTTTCCCTATCTTTCCCTAATTCAGCAACAGAAGATACAATCCCGTAGGCTCTGCCCATGGCAGTCATGGAACCCATTGCCGAAATCACTGGAGCCGCAAAGAGTTTCGGCCCGAACCGCGTTCTGGACGGGTGCGACCTTGTGCTCGAACCGGGTGTGGTTCACGGCCTCGTGGGTCCGGGCGGTTCCGGAAAGACCCTGCTGCTGAAGGTCCTGACGACCCTCATGGATTTGGACGAGGGGACGCTCAGACTGTTCGGAGTCACCGTCGATCACGCGGATCGCGAAGGCCTGCGGGCCCTGCGGGGACGTATCGGCATGCAGTTCCAGAATCTCGCGCTCTTCGATTTTCTGAACGTATTCGACAATATCGCGTTTCCGCTGGTCATGTCTTCGGACCCGCCGCCGGCCGAAGAGCTGGATCAAAGGGTCCATCATGCCCTGAAGGAAGTGGGGCTGCCGGATGCAGCCGCGTTGCATCTGTCCGAGCTTTCGGGTGGAATGCAACGCAGGGTAGCGCTGGCAAGGGCCGCGATAAGCGGTGCGGAACTGTTGGTCTTTGATGACCCGACCGGCGGTCTGGACCCCGTGTTTTCATCGCGAATCTTTGCTCTGGTCGGCGAACTGATGGAAAGGACCGGCGCGACGGTCGTGGTCACCTCGCACGACGTGGACAGGATGGCAAGGGTCTGCGGCCGGTTTCACGTCATGGATCGTGGCAAAGTCATCTATTCCGGCGGCCTGAGCGAGGGCATCGAATCTTCGGACGAGCGTGTGCGGACATTCCTGACGGTGGAGGCCTGAATTGGGCGGCGCGGTTGAAAAGACGCTGTCGCGTTTCACGTTCGGGGGCGTCGCCTCGGTTGGACGCGCGATCCTTTCGGCCTGCAACATAGTGGGCGGCATGGGCGTCCTCCAGTACGAGATCATACGCGCCATGGTGCCCCCGGATTTCGATTATGACGAAACGGTGCGCCAGTTCTTCAAGGTGGGCGTCAAATCCATTACCGTCGTGGTAGCCACCGCCCTGCTGACCGGCGCCATCATGGTCATTCAAAGCGGCGGCTTCGTCGAGAGCACGGGCGCAACGTCCCTTGTAGGCTGGGCCGCGGGCACCGCGATCCTGTCCGAGATCGGCCCGGTCCTTATCGGCTTGATGTTCTCCGGCAGGGTCGGGGCCAACAACACCGCTGAACTGGGGGCCATGGTGGTCACGGACCAGGTCAACGCCCTACGCGTGCTGGGCATGGACCCCGTGCGCTACCTGGTCGTGCCGCGTTTCTTTTCAATGATAGTGATGCTGGTGCTTCTGACATGCATCGGCGACGTATTCGCCCTCGTCGGAGGGGCCGTCACCTGCCAGATAATCCTTCAGATAGACATGCACGTCTATTGGCAGTCGGTCATCGACAGCCACCTGCTGGACGAACTGGTCATGGGCCTGATCAAGGCAGTGGCGTTCGGCGGCGGAATATCGGTGGTGTCGTGTTATTTCGGACTGACGGTTAAGGGCGGGGCCGAGGGCGTCGGCCGCGCCGTCAACAACTCGGTCGTGACTGCCGCCATCTCGATTTTCGTGGTCAATTTCCTGGTCTCTACACTCTGGATGGGATGGTGAGCGGAGGCATTTCACAGGCCCGGCTTTTGCCGCTGCGCCTTTTGGGGCTGCTGGGCGAGACCATGCGCGCCATGATAAAGCGTCCGCCGTCTCTGGCCCGCCTGCTGGATCAGATGCACAACATCGGAAACCGATCCCTGGTCTTCATTTCGGTCACCCTGGGCTTCCTGGGGTTGATTTCGGTATACCAGGGCAGCATCCAGGCCCAGAAGGTGCTGCCCGATCTTTCCATGGTGGGGGCCACCTTCATCAACGTGATGATCAGTGAATTCGGCCCGACCATAACCGCCCTGATGATCGCGACGCGGGTGGGCAGCGGCATCGCCGCTGAACTGGGCGCCATGGTGGTTACCGAGCAGGTCGAGGCCCTCAAGATGACCAACACCGATCCGATCGAGTTCGTGGTGGTCCCGCGGTTCATCGCCACCGTGATCATGATGTTCGTAATGACCGTCTATGGGGTTCTGGTCGCGGTCCTGGCGGGAATGGTCATCGCCGACCTGCGCTTCCAGGTCAATCCCAGCACCTTCCTGTCCCTGGGCATGACCGGGTGGAGCGACCTGTGCGTGGGACTCATCAAGTGCTTCGCCTACGGGGTCGCGATCCCCATCATTGCAGCCGATGCGGGATTCCATGCGTCCGGTGGATCGGAAGGCGTCGGTCAGGCCACCACCAGGGCGGTCGTCAACACCTTGTTCGCGGTCATCATCCTGGATTTCATCATCGCCGGAGGATGGTACCTGCTGTGATCGAGTATCGCGAAATAAGCAAATCATTCGGTGGCATTCGGGTACTGGACGGCATCGATCTGACCATCAACGACGGGGAAGTGACATATATCATAGGCACCAGCGGAGTCGGCAAGAGCGTTCTGGTCAAGCACGCAGTCGGCCTGCTTAAACCGGATTCGGGCAGGATTCTTATCGACGGCGACGACGTTACCGACTATTCGGAGGCCCAATGGAGGCCGGTCAGGACGAGATACGTCCTGGTGTTCCAGCACTCCACGCTGTTCGACTCGATGACCCTGAGGGAGAACGTCGCCCTTCCCCTCAGAAAGCACGGCGGTCTTTCCAGGCATGAATCCTACCGCAAGGCCCGGGATTTCCTGGAAATGGTCCAGATGGCGGACAAGGGCGACAAGATGCCAGCGGACGTCGGCCCCCCCGAGCGCAAGCGAGTGTCCATTGCAAGGGCGCTGACGCTGGCGCCCGAATGCGCGATCCTGGACGAGCCCACGACAGGTCTGGACATCATCGCGAGCGCCAACGTGGACCGCATGATCGACCACCTTGCGCGCGTCCTGAACAAGACCGTGATCGTCGTGTCGCACGATCTGCGCTCGATCTTCGGCGTTGCGGACAGGATCATCTTTTTGTATAAGGGTCGGGTGCGGTTGGACGGCCCCCCTGAGGCCTTCCGCTCCTCGGATGACCCCGTGGTCAAGCAGTTCATCCGGGGGGAGCCAACCGGCCCCATGGAGATGTAAAGAATGGCTGAAAAAGGTTACTCCATGGAGGTGAAGGTCGGGGCCCTCATCCTGGTCTCCCTCGCCGTGCTTGTAGGATTCATACTGGTGCTGGGCGATTTCCGGTGCTCGGACCAGAGCCTTCTGTACGTTGATTTCCCCACCAGCGCCGACCTGAAAACCGGCGCCCCGGTAAAGATCACGGGCGTCACGGTCGGAAAAGTGGCCGCCGTGGACCTTTGGGGGGGCATGCCGGACAAGGCGCACGGCGACAAGATTGTCCAGGTCAGGGTGACCCTGAAGGTGGCCCCCAAGGTTCCTGGGCTTTTGCACAGGGACGCGAGGTACTACATAACCACGCTTGGGGCCCTTGGCGAAAAGTACATCGAAATCGACCCAGGCTCGCACGACGAACCCACCCTGAAATCCGGAGACGTGGCGGACGGCATGGGGCCCCTGCGCCTAGAGCACCTCGGCGCCGACGCCAGCAGCATCCTGAATGAACTCAACGGCATCCTGAAGGAAAATCGGGCCAACGTGAAGGAGCTGGTCAAGAACATCCGGGATATTTCCGATCAGGCCAACGAGATGATCGCCGAAAATCGCGAGTCCGTGAAGGTGGCGATCGACAAGGTGCGTGAATCCATGGACCACATCGCCGACCTGACCAAGGCCCTGGGCACGGCGGCCGGGGACGGTAGGGACCTCAAACAGCTCATTGCCTCGCTGAAGCTGGTTTCCCGCAGGCTCGAAAAGGACGTCGCCCCAGCGTTCAAGCGGGTCCCGGGTATTGTGACCAAGGTGGAAAAGACCATCGACGAACTGTACGGGCTGCTGGCCGACGGCCGCTCCACGATCGCGGACGGCAGGGTGCCGCTTCAGGACACGCTCGAAAACGCGAAGGCGGTGACAAAGGCGCTGAAGGATGGAAAGGGCAGCATCGGCGCCCTGCTCTCGGACCGCGAGATGTACGACGACCTGGTTGAAATAATCAAGGACATCAAGCGGCACCCTTGGAAGGTGCTGTGGAAGGAATAGGCTCGACCGCTCGCCGGCCGATAAGAAGGGAGAACACGTGATGGGCGGATCCAGGGTCGCAATCATCAAAACCAGTCCTGAAACCGTGGTCAGCGACTATGCCAGGCTGCTTGAAATGGCCGGTGTCGACGAGTTCCTGAAAAAGGGGGCGACGACCATCCGCAAGGACAACATCTCCTGGCACATGTTCTTTCCCGGGGCCAACACCACCCCGTGGCAGTTGGAAGGCGTCGCAAAGGGGCTGAGGTCCAGGGGGTTCGACGACCTGGTGGTGGTCGAAAACGAAACCGTTGTGACGAACGCCTCCAAGGGTGAACGCCTCAACAAGTTCAATCCCATATTCGAGAAATCCAGGTTGCCTGTCCTGTACAACTTTCGCGACGACCACATGAAATGGGAGGTCTATCACCCGAAGGCCCGCATGAGGGTCCTTGACAAGGTTTTCCCGGAAGGTATACGCATACCCGACTATTTCCACGGCAAGAACATCGTCCATCTTCCGACGGTAAAGACCCATATCTACGCGACAACCACGTGCTCGATGAAAAACGCGTTCGGAGGCCTGCTGAACAACCGGCGCCACTACACTCACAGCCGGATTCACGAGACACTGGTCGACCTGCTGCATATCCAGAAAGAGATTCATGGAGGTATTTTCGCGGTCGCCGACGGCACAACCTTCGGCAACGGTCCCGGGCCCAGGACAATGTTCCCGGTGATCAAGGACCTCATCCTTGCATCCGGCGATTGCGTTGCCCTCGATGCCGTGGCTTCCAGCCTGATGGGTTTCGAGCCCATGGACCTCGACTATATCCGCATCGCGCACGAAGACGGGCTGGGCACCGGCGTCCTTGACGATATAGAGGTCGTGGGCGAGCCCATTGCAAAGCACCGGGAAAAATTCTCGGTTGGGGACAACGTGGCGAGTCTCGTGGGCGACGCGCTTTGGTTTGGTCCCATGAAGAGGATGCAGAAGCTGTTTTTCCACACCCCTCTGGTCAACCTGTTCATCCTGGGCTCGTTCCTCTATCACGATTATTTGTGGTATCCGACCGAAGGTCGACGGAGGGTCAGGCGTTGGATGGATTCCCCATGGGGCGATTTATTCAAAAAATACGAATAGATGACAAACAGTACCTCAACCATGAGTTTTGCTTTGCTGGTGGTGGCCGCGTTCGCCATGTGCGCCCCGATATCGCGCAGCGCCAGGGCCGAGGGCGAGGCATTCAGGGCCATGCAGCGCCTGGCGGCCGCTGACGATTTCATGCGACAGGGTAGACTCGGCAAGGGGTACGACGCTTACCTGAACCTGCTGAAACAGTTTCCAACCTGGTGGCTCCCCACGGTCAAGGCCGCCGTCGCAGCGAGGGCACTCGGCCTGCCTATCGCCACCATCCGATCATATCTTTCCCGGGTCCAGCGACTGAGCCCCACGGGCCCGTACTTTCCGCTGGTCCGATTTCTGCTGGATTCAGAGGACCCGAAAAAAAAGGCCGGCCCGCTTGCCTTTCAGTTCGGGAGGGCCGTGTGGATCGACAGGGCCAATCGGCTGGATCTGGCCAGGGGCATGGGATTCGAGCGCAACGGGAAATACCCTGAAGCGGAAAGGGAATACCGTAAGATCCTGGCGCGTAGTCCTTTGTGTACGACCGCGCGCTTCAGGCTGTCCAATGTTCTGAAAAAGAACGGGCGGGGGCGGGAAGCGGCTCAAAACCTCGAAGAGGCGGCCACGGACAGCCTCTTCCCAGCCCGTTTTCGCGCGGCCGCGGGGCAGGATCGGAGCACATCTGTAAAGGAAAGCCAAATTTCCTATTGACGCGCTTCGTCCTGAATTGCAGAATACGTTCGCTCCGGATTTCGGCAAAGGTCGATCTCCGGTCGTCCGTAAACGTTTATAGCCACGGGAGCACTCAATGGTCTACGGACTGATCATCGCAATCATCGGCGGGTTGACTGGCCTGATAGGCTCCCTGTCCGTCGAATGGGTTGATTCCGACGTTGTCAAATTCAATGACGCCGCCATGTACTTCGGCACCGAATGGTGGACCGGGGTGGTGGTCGTCGTCGGATTCGTACTTGCCATCGTGGTCGCGGTCGTCGGCCTTTTCGTCGTCCGCAGGAAGCCGTTCGCGCTGAGCGGCCTGGTCATTGCCGTCGTCTCGCTGGTCTTCCTTTTCCTTACGCCCTTCCTCATCCGCGAAGACATTTTGGAGAT
>JAADHL010000007.1 GCA_013151875.1 Deltaproteobacteria bacterium | reverse complement strand
GCAACGTCGAGTTCATGGTCGAGATCCCCACCGCCGACACGGTCGAGACCCTCGCCGCCAGCCTTTCCCTTCCGGCGCGTTTCAGGCAGGCGGTCATGTCGAACCTGCCGTGGACCATTGCCAGTCTGTGCGCCCTGATGGTGGTGATCCTGCTGGTGGTGTTCCTGCCGGACTATCTGAAGCTCAGGACGCACCCTACTAATGCCCCGGCGCAGGTAGCCGCCGCCGTCAAGCCGGGGCAGCCACACGCAAATGCCGCAACTACCCGCCGCCCCGCGATTGATGCCGGACCGGCTCTGGCGAAGGCGCGCGACCTGCTTGAACAGAAGGACATCGATGCAGCGGAACACGAGGTCGACAGGGTGCTTGCGGCCAATCCAGCGGACGCGGACGCCGTCAGATTGCGCAACATAATCACCATGGAGCGCAAGGCCGAAAAATCCCTGACTGCTTCGATGGACGCGGTGACCAGAAAGGACTATGCGTCAGCGGCTCAATCGCTGCTGCAGATCCCGGCCGACTCCATATTCCATGAACAGTGCGTTTCCCAACTTGGGGAATTCAGGATTCGGATCGACAAGGACCGAAAACGCATATGCCGCCGCAAGGGCAGGAAGTCGGTGGACTGCATAAGGCTGACCGCTCTGCTGGCCAAGATCAACGACTCGATCACGACGCCAGACGAAACGCCGCGGCCGCCGTCACCAGCAGGACCGTGACCAGGGAAATCACCACGAAACGGCGGTCGCCTTCACGCAAAAACCACACGGCGCACAGCAGCAGACGACCCACTGATACCAGGACCAGCGCCCCCAGACCCGCGAGAGCCACCCAGGCCGCGCCCGGTGAATCCATCAACAGGCCGTAATCGACACCGGAAAGTTCATGCAACCCGCCCTGCGTAGGCAGTCCGCCCTCACCGATCAGAAAGATCATGCCCAGCGCGCACAGGCACACCGCGGCCAGGGAACCGTACCGCATGAAACCGGCCAGCGCCTTTTCCAGACTCATGCATCCCCCATGACGGCCCGCCAGGCCATCATCACCGCCATGAAGAGCAGCATTCCCACGAACAGGAACCGAAGCCGGGAATCTGCGGTCCTGGGCATCACGTGGGAGCCGAGCGTCGCGCCAAGGAACACGCCGACCGTCACGGGCGCCGCAATCAGGGGTTCTATCTCGCCCATGGCAAAGAAGGCCACGGCCCCGGCGGCGGCGGTGATCCCCATCATGAAATTGCTGGTGGCAGTCGCGGCCTTGATCGGCATGGACATGACCACGTCCATGATGGGAACCTGAAAGATGCCCCCACCGACGCCGAGCATCCCCGACACCAGGCCGGCCGTGATCATGGCGGGCGCGCCTATGGCCAGACGCATGACTCCGTAGCGGACCTCCCGCCCGGCTGATCCATCAAGATAACGACCCGACAGATTCAACCGATCTTCCAGCCGCCCCCCAGCCCCCGGGGGAACCGGCTTGTCGCGATGCCTGCGCAGCATGGCCCAGGCGGCAAAAACGAGCACACCCGCGAATACGGCGGTGATCGCCCTGCCCCCCGCGATCCGCCCGAACAGGACTCCGCCCAGGGCGCCCAGCACGGTTGCCTGGGAAAGCAGGATCCCAAGCCTGATGTTCGACAGCCCCTGCCTCACATAGACGGCAGCGGCAGCGCTGGATGTCGCCACCACCCCGATCATGGATGCCCCGATTGCGAGCCTGATGGGCACGTCCAGGACCACTGCCAGCACAGGCACCACGACGATACCGCCGCCGACCCCCATCATGGCGCCGATGAACCCGGCCCCGGTCGATGAGATGAGTATTATGAGGATCGCTTCCACGGGCGCCCCCTGTAGACGCAAAGGGCTCTACAGCGCCTCGATCAGTTCACCAGAGCCGATTCCGCCCCCGACGCAACGGGTGGTCACGCCCAGTTTTCCGCCTCGACGCCTCAGTTGATGCACCATGTCCACCACCTGGCGCGCGCCGGTGCAACCCACCGGGTGGCCCAGCGAAACACCGCTGCCCCACTGATTGCACCTGTCTTTGTCCAGGCCGGGAAGGTCATGGAAGGCAGCCGCCAGAACCGCGGCGAACGCCTCGTTCAGCTCGAAATAATCGATTTCGTCCAATGTCTTGCCCGCCCTCTCCAGGAGGCCGGGGATGACCTTGAAGGCGCCCTCCCCCATCAGTTCCCTGGGCACGCCCACGTTGTTCCATGCAACGAGCCGGGCCAGGCCCTCCTTTCCAAGCCTCGCTGCGGCATCCTCGCTTGCGAGCACCAGGGCGGCGGCAGCGTCGTTGATGGAGGATGAATTCATCCCGGTCACAGTGCCGCCGTCCGGCTTGAAATAGGGTTTCTGCTTTGCCAGGAGCTCCATGGTGATGGGCTTTGGTCCCTCGTCCTTTTCGAACAGGACCGGGTCCCCCCTGCGCTGCGGCACGGGCACCGGCACGACGTAGTCAGCGAAATAACCCCCGTCCCATGCGGCCAGCGCGTTTTTGTGGCTGTTGAACGCCACTTCGTCCTGCTCTTCCCTGGTGACCCCGTACTTTTCCACCAGCCTCTCGGTCAAAAGGCCCATCAACTCGCCCTTCTTTCCCACGTTGACGTCCATGAGGGCGCCCATGATCCCGTCCACCAGCGTCATGTCGCCATATAGCTGCTTGCTGGTGCGGCCCGTGTATAGATACCTGGGAATGTTGGACATACTCTCGACGCCGCCCGCGACGCCCACATCCACTTCGCCCAGAATGATACGGCGGCTCAGCGAATGAATGGCCGCGGCGCCGGACGCGCAGTTTTCATGAAACGTGGTGCCCGGCGTAGTGTTCGGAATACCGGCGAATTCACCCGCCACCTTGGCCAGGTTCGGCGAGCGCCCATCCTGCATCACCCATCCCATGCAGGTATAATGGATTGCCTCAGGCTCGACCCCGGCGGCCTCGATCGCCTTTCCGATCGCGAAAGTGGCCAGCTCCCGTGCCTGCATCGAAGACAAAGCCCCCGCTATGGCCCCGATGGGGGTCCTGACCGCACCCAGAATGACTACCTTGCTCATCTGAAACCTCCTTTTAGATACGCGTCAGCAGAACTCCGGCGCATCCTAACAACAAGCCGCATGCTTGTCTCGTGGACAAATGGTGAAAAATGCCTATAATCTGGCGCCGTCGTGGTACAGATGGCCACGCGATTCTGGAGGCAACCAAGATGAAAGAGGGCATCCACCCCAAGTACAAACCGGCAAAGATCACCTGCGCTTGCGGCAACGTAATCGAGACCCACTCCACGCGCGGTGATTATTCGGTTGAAATCTGCTCTGCCTGCCATCCGTTCTTTACAGGCAAGCAAAAGATCGTGGACTCCGAGGGCCGCGTCGAGCGCTTCAACCGTAAGTACGGTCGCAAACCGATCGGTTCGGCTGCGTCCTGACCCTGGACCGATCCGAATCTTTCACGAGCGAAACGCATGAACAGCGGGGGCGACGGCCTCAAGGCGGCCCATGGGCCCGACACGCCGGTTGGCGGCCAGGCGGTCGTGGAGGGCGTAATGATGCGCGCCCCCAACGCAACCAGCGTGGCGGTCCGCAAGGAGGACGGTTCCATTGTCGTGCGGATTCGTTCAGCCCGCAGGATTGCCTCCCGGATCCCCTGGCTGGGCCGTCCCGGGACGCGCGGCATCGCGGTCCTGCTGGAAACGATGTCGGACGGGATTTCGTCCCTCAATTTCGCCGCCGCCCAGTCCATGCCCGAATCCGAAGGCGGGGAAAAGACCGGGGCTTCGATCGCCATCGGCGCAACCATGGTGATAGCGCTCGCCTTCGGTTTCTTCATGTTCGCCGTACTGCCTCACGCCCTGACACTCGGACTCGGGGCCCTGCTTGGCGACAACGCCCTGGAAAGCGGTCGCGCAGTCGTGTTCCACCTGGTGGACGGTATCGTGAAGATGTTGATATTCTTGGCATTCATGTGGGGCGTATCACTGATGAAGGACATGCGCCGGGTCTTCGAATACCATGGCGCCGAGCACCAGGCCGTTCACGCCTTCGAGGCGGGACTGGAACTGACCAATAAGAGCCTGTCCAGGTTTCCCACGGCTCACCCCAGATGCGGCACGGCCTTTCTGATCACGGTCATTGCGGTAAGCATCATCGTCTTCGCCGCCGTCTTTCCATTCATGCCCGTCCTTTTCGAAAACCGGATTCTGAATCAGCTGGCCTACGTACTGATCAAGGCGCCCCTGGTCCTTCCCATCGCCTCTTTGTCGTACGAACTGATACGCCTTGCGTCACGCCTCGATTCACGCTGGCTGGGATGGCTGCTTTCCGCGCCCGGCGTACTGTTCCAGAAAATAACCACAAAACAACCGGACGAAGGCCAGAGGGAGGTCGCCATCGTTGCCCTGAAGACGGCGCTGACCCCCGGTCTGGCGGGTGTCGGCCCCGGAAAACCGGAGTCCGTGCTGACGTTCGCCGACTTCAATGAATTCACTGCGTGGGTCCCTAGTCCGGATCAAGGGGCTTCGTCATGAGCGATCTTACCGCCGCCTTCCCCAAGCTGGACGAGGTCCAGGCGCGCTATGAAAGTCTGGGCGAAGAGATGGGAACCCCGGAGTGCTATTCGAACCCCGACCGGCTGCGAAAGGTGTCCAAAGAGCGATCCCACCTGGAAGAAACGGTAAACGCCTACCGGGAATACAAGGAAGTGCTGGCGTCAATCGAGGAAAACAGGCTGATCCTAAAGAACGACGATGACCTGAAGGAACTGGCCGAGCAAGAACTGGACGATCTGGAGACCCGTCGGGCCCAAATCGAGGACAGGCTCATGGTCCTGCTGGTGCCCAGGGACCCCATGGACGACAAGGACATCTTCCTGGAGGTGAGGGCGGGCACCGGCGGTGAGGAGGCGGCGCTGTTCGCGGCCGACCTGTTCAGGGCGTATACACGATTCGCGGAAGAAAAGGGCTGGCAGGTCCACATCGTCAGTATTTCGGCCACCGAACTGGGCGGCATCCGCGAGGTGGTGGCGCAGGTCCGCGGCGACCGGGTGTACAGCTATCTCAAGTACGAGGCCGGCGTCCACCGGGTGCAGAGGGTCCCGACGACCGAGGCCCAGGGGCGCATACACACGTCCGCCGTTACCGTGGCGGTCCTGCCGGAGGCGGATGACGTGGATGTCCAGATCAACGAGGATGACCTCAGGACGGATCTGTATCGCGCAAGCGGCGCCGGGGGCCAGCACGTCAACAAGACGGATTCGGCCGTGCGCCTGACCCATCTGCCCACCGGGATAGTGGTCCAGTGCCAGGACGAGCGTTCCCAGCACAAGAACCGGGCCAGGGCCATGCACCTGCTGAAGGCCAAGCTGTTCGAAAAGGCCCGCATGGAGGCCGACAAGGCGCAACGGGACTCCCGCAGGGCCATGGTCGGAACAGGGGATCGCAGCGAGCGGATCAGGACCTACAACTTCCCCCAGAACAGGCTGACCGACCACCGCATCGGGCTGACTCTGTACAAGCTCGAATCCGTAATGGAAGGCAACCTGGACGAGATCATTGCCAGCCTTCAGGCCCATTTCTCGGCCAAGGCCATGTCGGAAGGGGGATAAATGGTCTATATTCACCTCCAATGCTGAAGACCCTGCACGTAACCAACCTGGGCATCTTCGAGGAAGTAGAGGTCGATCTGCGCGGTGGACTGGTGTGCCTCACCGGGGAAACAGGGGCCGGCAAGTCCCTGCTGCTGGACGCGATAAAGCTGCTGCTGGGCGCCCGCGCGGACCCATCAATGGTTCGCCACGGCGAGAAGTCCGCCATCGTGGAGGCGGTCTTTGACGTGTCACGCCTGCCCGACATCGCAAAACGCCTGGACGCCTCCGGATACGAACCGGAGGATGGCTGGGTCACCCTGAGGCGGACGGTTTCGAACGAGGGCAGATCGCGCGCATGGATCCAGGGACGGGCGGCCACTGCCAGGGAACTGCGCGAGATCGGGGGGGACATGGTCTCGATCGCGGGTCAGCACGCCTTCATGAGCCTGGGCGTGTCGGCCCAGAGACTCGCGATGCTCGACACCTTCGGCGGCCTGGCCTCGGATGTGGCTCGATACCGGGCAAAATTCGACGAGTTCCGCGCTAAACGGGACAGGCTGCAATCCCTTCAGGCCGCTGAAAACGAACGCGCCGCGCGCAGGGATTACCTGGAATTCGTGATTGGTCAGATCGACGACCTGGACCCGCGGGCCGGTGAAAACGAGGAACTGGAGTCCGAGGCCAGGGTACTCAAGGCTGCGGGACGCCTCAGGGAGCTGGCTCACGCGGCCGCCGAGGACCTGTTCGAGGTCCAGCATTCCGCGTTCGATTCCATCGGCCGCGCCCTCAAGTCGGTGCACGA
>JAADHL010000127.1 GCA_013151875.1 Deltaproteobacteria bacterium | reverse complement strand
GGTGGATTTTGGATTGTTCTCGATTTCCCTGCTTGAGGTGATCATCGCGATCGTGATGGGAGTGATCCTGATCTATAAGGAAGTGGACCGCAAGACCTTCTATCTCGTGCTGCCCAAACCTGTGCGCAGGTCGGAGGTGGTAGCCGGCAAATTCACAGGGCTGTTGGCGGTCCTGGCCGTGGCCATCGTCGTGATGGGGCTGGCATGGGTGCTGACCCTCACGGCAAGGGGCGTGGTGCTGCGTCCCGACATGTTCAAGGCAATGATTCTGGTATGGATGGAGGCATCACTGCTCACTTCGGTGGCGCTTTTCTTCGGCTCGTTCGCGACGCCTGTCATGTCCGGTGTCTTCACGTTCGGTGTGTTCCTGGTTGGAAGGTCTCTGGTCGTGTTGGACAACCTGCTGACTGCAAAGAAGGGCCTTATAGTCACGAATCCAGAGATCAAGTTCATAGCGGACACGGTGGTCAACATATTTCCGGACCTGTCGGTTTTCAACATCGGTAAAGAGATCATCCTGGGCGTTCCCGTTGGCTGGGACTACGTCGGTGGCGCGGGCCTGTACTGCCTTGGATACTGCATCTGCTTCCTGGCTCTGGCAATGCTCATATTCAGCCGGAGGGACTTCGTGTGATTGATCGGTTCTGGCAACAGGCCTATCGATTCAGGTGGTTCATCGGACCGGCCGCGCTGGTGTTTCTCGCCGTGACGGTACGGGTGTTGTGGTCCGGTTACCAGGACCTGGCCGTGGCGGATCAGGCCAGAAAAGCGGGCCTGAAGACCACGGCCGTCGAATTCTACGGCCGGGCGGCGCGGTGGCACTTTCCCCTTATAGGTGCTCAGAATCCCGCGGGCGACCGTCTGATGGACCTCTGTTGGGAACTCGAACGGTCCGGCGACAACAAAACGGCTCTCAGTTGCTTTCGCGAGGCTCGTGGGGCTGTTCTGTCCACCCGCTGGCTCCTGGGCACCCAAAGCGGCATCCTGGAAAACGCGAATCAGGCCATCGCCAGGATAGTTGCCATGGAAAAGGGTCCGGACGGCAAGCCCGTTTTAGCCGTCGATCGACACCTTGAACTGTTGAATCGTGACCTCACGCCCAATCCATGGCTGAGCGCCCTTGCCATTCTGCTGTTTTTCATGTGGGTCGGGGCCGCCGGCCTGGGGGCATGGCGCAGCACCACGCGCGAGGGCCGCGTGGACTGGAAACGATTCGCCCGCCACCTCGGTGTTTCCGCGGTGTTCCTTGTACTGTGGCTGTTGACCCTGAGATACGCCTGAAAACGGCCCGACTACTTGGCGGCGCCACCCGCGCCCGCTGGTTTCGATGCGGGGGCTTGTGTCGAGTCAGGGGCCGGAGTGGAAGCAGGGGCGGATGCGGAAGTCTCTTCCCTGACATCATCCGTGATTGATTTTTCCGATCCGGTCATGGCAATTGCGATGGACAGAACGAAGAACAAGGCCGCCAGGACCCCCGTAGTCTTGCTCAAGAACGAAGCAGCACCGCGGCCCCCGAACACTGAACTGGCCGCCCCTCCACCGAATGCAGCGCCCAGACCACCGTCTCCCTTTCCAGGTTGCAGCAGTACGACGATCATGAGCAACAGCGACACGATGATGTGGGTTGCAACCAGAAGGCCATAGATAATTTCCATCTTTCAATCTCCGTAATTCACGATACCCGCGAACGATTCGGCCGTCAGGCTGGCCCCTCCGACAAGGGCTCCGTCCACGTCCTTTTCAGACATGAGGGCCGACGCATTGTCGGGCTTTACGCTGCCCCCGTACAGGATACGTATTTTTTCGGCCACTTGCGCGCCGTACATGGAATCAACCACCCCACGGATGAACTCATGGACTTCCTCGGCCTGGGCCGGAGTTGCGGTCAGACCGGTTCCAATGGCCCAGATGGGTTCGTAGGCCAGGACAACTCGTCCGACCGAATCGTCCAGGCCCTTCAGCGCGGTCTCTACCTGGGTCCGTATTCGATGAAGCGTCTTTTCCGCCTTTCTTTCGGCCAATTTCTCGCCCACGCATACCACAGGTATTAGGCCGGCTTTCAGGGCCATGACAGTCTTGGCGTGAACCAGGACATCGGATTCCAGATGATACTCCCGGCGTTCGGAATGACCCACAATCGCGTAGGTGCAGCCAAGGCTCAACAGCATTCTGGCGCTTACCTCGCCCGTGAAGGCGCCTTCCTCCTCGGCGCTGATGTCCTGGGCCCCATACCCGATGGGCGAACCGTCCAGGACCCTTGCGACCGCCGGGATCAAGGGATGTGGGGGCATTACGGCGATGTCGCAGTGTCTGGCCCTGGACACCTTGTTGGCTACCTCTCGCGCCAGGGCCGCGGCCGAGGCCACGTCAAGGTGCATCTTCCAGTTACCCGCGATGAGCGGTCGCCGTTTCGTCATCCTTTCAGTCCTCGTCCCGCAGCGCTTCTACGCCAGGCAGTTCCCGTCCCTCCAGGAACTCCAGAGAGGCGCCTCCCCCGGTCGAGACATGGGAAAAGAACGGCCGCAGAGCCAGCCTCGACACCGCTGAAACCGTGTCTCCGCCGCCCACGATGCTGGTGGCGCTGGAGTGGGCCAACGCCTTGCCCACGGTCTCGGTTCCCGACATGAACTGCGCCTTCTCGAACATGCCCATGGGACCGTTCCAGAACACGATCCTGGCCTGCGACAGCCTCTTTGCGAACCGTCCCGCCGTCTCGGGTCCGATGTCCAGAATCATGGATCCCTGGGGCACGTCGTGCACGGACACCGTCTCGGTCATGGAGGCATCGTCGATGTCCTTCGCAGTGACCGCGTCCGTGGGCAGCAGTATGTCCACGTCCCTGTTTCCTGCCTTGGACATCAGGTTTTTCGCGACTTCCAGCTTGTCCGCTTCGATGCGGGATTTGCCCACATCGATTCCACGGGCGGCCAGAAACGTATTGGCCATGGCACCGCCGATCAGGATTGCGTCCACCTTGCCCAGCAGGTGGGTAAGCACCCCTATCTTATCCGACACCTTGGCCCCACCGACCATGACCATGAAGGGCCTTTCCGGGGACTCGGTCAGCTTGCTCAGGTAGGTCAATTCCTTGATCATCAAAAGGCCGGCGCCCTTGTGTCCGAAGTGTCCGGCGATGGCCGCCACCGAGGCATGCGCCCGGTGCGCCGCGCCGAATGCGTCGTTTACGTACACATCGGCCAGCGAGGCCAGCCTTTGGGCGAAAACGTCGTCGTTGCGTTCCTCTTCCGGAGCCCAGCGAAGGTTCTCCAGCAGGACGACCTCGCCTTCCACGCGTTCCATTATGACCTTGCGAGGCCCATCGCCCACGCAATCCTCGGGAAGAAAGACCTCCTTGTCCAGTATCTCCGCCAGCCTCTCGCCGATAGGGGTCATGCTCAGGGCGGGGACGCGCTTTCCCTTGGGTCTGCCCAGGTGTGACGCAAGTACAAGACGCGCGCCGTTTTCGATCGCGAACCTGATGCTGGGCAACGATGCCTGTATCCTGGAGTCGTCGGCCACGCGTCCGTCATCGGTCAAGGGGCAGTTGAAGTCGACCCGCATGAAGACCCTGCGCCCCTCCAGCGGAAGGTCGTCCAGTGTTCTTATCTTTCTCAGGATGCCCATTTCCGCCGACCTCCAGGCACGGATATCCGGACGGCGCACTTTACCAGAAGGTCTGCCAATGTCAATGGTTTCAAGGGGTCCCGAATCCAATCCTGGATCTGCGTCGAATCGCGATGCAGGCGGTGTTTGTGGGGAGTCATTCTTTCAAGAGTCGGGCATGGACCGCCACCAACAGGACGCCGCCCTTGTACCTCCTGCCCGCCTGGAAGAACAGGCCCCCGTCGTGGATGCGGACCTTGGTCCTGAAGTCACCGTATTCAATGGCGATCCTCAGTAGCCCCTTGTTGGGGGTGATCCCCTTGTAGATGGCAGTAAACCGGCGGCCGTCGGGCATCTTTACGCCTGTCCTGCCCAGATTCGCCACTTCGCTGGTCCTGCGCTGGACCATGTTGAAGTACCCATACTTGTCCAGAAACGTCTTTTTCAGGATTTTCCACATCGGCTTCAAGTCGTTGTGGAGGAAGGGAGGGCCCTTCTTGGCGTGAATGACGGTGATGGTGAGTTCAGCCCTGGGGTCGGCATGGGCGGATGAAGGGGCCAGCAGGCAGATCGCGATGAAAGGCGCGACCATGAGAAGCCGGGACCATTTTGTCCTGATATAACGCATGTCAGCCCTCCTCCAACCATATCACCGTGGGGCGCTGCGGGTCATCGTAGTCCTGGTCCACGATCACCGTACCGGACCCGACGTCGTAGGAATCCACAAAGCACTCATTGCTAGGCTGCACGGGACGCAGGAACCACAGCGCCCCCAACACAATCGCCAGCAACAGGGCGCCGGCAGGCGCCAAGGCCAGCACGGGCCTGTCGCCTGGCAGGTTCCGGATCCAGTCGAAGATGATCGAACCCCATGGTTTCTCTGCTTTTTCGTGCGCATTTGTCGGTACTTGTCCCGTTGCATCCTCAAGGCGTCCCTCGACCCCCCGCCACATAGTCTCGAACGGCGGCGGGTCTCCCTGACCGTGGGATTCGGCGGCCCTGACCATTTCAGAGAGTCCCCTGAAGGATTCGACCTCCTCACGGTCCGCTTTCCGGATGTCCGCTTCACCGTCGGCGGCCCTCATGGCCCTCAACCGGCTGCGTTTTCCAAACATGGTCTTGCCTCCAGGCCCCTTTCAGACGCCTATGCCGTAGCGCCTTTGAAGCACGGCGCGCAGGCCTTTGCGCGCGGCAAACAGGCGGGACATCACAGTACCAACCTTGATGCCGATTACCTGCGCAATCTCCTCGTAGGAAAGTTCCTCCACCTCCCTCAGCAGGATGATCTCGCGGTGTTCCGTCTTCAGATCGTCCAGGGCGGCTCGTACCTTGTCCAAGGTTTCCTGTGACGCGACCTGCTTCATCGGATCGCCGGGCGCGTTTGGTGAAACAGAAAATCCCGAGGTCGCATCCCCCTTGTTCGCGAGGCCGTCATCGTACTCGTGCTGCACGCCCGCGGTCTTTACCCTGCGAAACCTGTCAAGGGCCGTGTTCCTGCCGATCCGGAAGAGCCAGGTGTAGAACGACGAGGACATGTTGAAACCCTCTATTGATTTGAGGGCCTTGACGAAGGTGTCCTGCGTCAGGTCCATTGCCGTCTCCTCGTCCCGCGTCATGGTCAGCAGCATCCGGTACAGGCGCGGGTAGTACTTTTCAGCGAGCGCCTTGAACGCGTTTCGGTCACCGGACCTGGCGGCAAGCACAAGATCGCGTTCAGTGGCCCCCACGCTCGACCTGCTCCTTTGGACGTTCGAGACTGGTTTGTATTCTACCCGTATCCGCGCATCTTCCAAGGGTGGGCCTGTCCAGGACATCACCCAAAGAATCAGAAGGTGAAAAGCAAAAGTTATGATTCTGGCGGTGCAGTATCCAGCAAGCGTTCCAACGTATCCGTACCCGAGCCTGTCAACGAAACCGGTAGTTCCGGCCGCAAGAAAATCTCTCCGAGGTTGGTTTTGCTACGGCCATCCATATGCCAAAAATTTCGAGAGAGGCTTCGAAATAGAACACCCTTCCCGTAACAATGACCACAAGGCTGTCCCCCTGATCCGGGCTAAAGTTGCCCAAACAATAAACGAGTATCCCCCGGGAAAACCTCTCCCAGGTTAATGTCTCTCTCTGGGATGGGTGAAATCCCTCGCCTTTAGGCGAAGCCTTTAGGAGGAATGCGGTACGATAGGCGAATGAAGAACTACCGCAAGTCAGCCCACACAGTTTACAGGATTCACTATCATTTCGTGTTCATACCGAAGTACCGCAATCCGGTGTTGCGGGGCGAAGTGGCGATACGGTTAAGAGAATTGATACGTGAGATTTGTCGAGCGAACGATATCGAGATCCTGAAGGGCCACGTGAGGGCAGAACACGTACATTTATTGCTGAGCGTACCGCCAACGCTATCGCCGAGCCGAGTGATGCAGGCAATAAAGGGTAAGACATCGCACCACCTATTACGAGATTTTCGTACTCTACAGAAGAAGTTCTGGGGTCGGCACATATGGGCGCGAGGATACTTCGTGGCCACAAGTGGAAATGTTACGGATGATGTAATAGCCAAGTACATCGAGATGCAGGGAACAGAGCCGGAAGACGATGAGAACTTCCAAATCAGCGAGTGAGGATGGCTGCATCGCCGGCTCGGCCTTCAGGCGACTTCAGTCGCGTATCCAACCCCTCGCCTTCAGGCGAGGGTAGTTGAGTTTTAATTGCAACAGATCGGGCGTGCTTTCGATAGATAGGTCGAGATGTCAGCGCCAAGACAAATCATCCCTGGCTCCACGTACGAGGTCACCCGC
>JAADHL010000355.1 GCA_013151875.1 Deltaproteobacteria bacterium | reverse complement strand
ATGATGCCCACGTTCATCCCAGGCTTCACCAGTTTGAACGTCTGGGCGGGCGCGCCGGCCACGTCCAACACCGCCAGAGCGGCGTCCCGGGAAAAGTCATCCGGCATCTTTACCGCGACCCCGCTTTCGAACAGGATCGCGTAACCCTCGACCTCGACCTGATCGCGGTCCATGTGGACCTTGCGGACGGCATCCAGTTTGAGCGGGGTAAGCGACAGGGATACAAGGGTGGCCACGCGATCTCCGGGCATTGCGTTGACGGAGCCCTTGTACTCTGCTCCGACCTCGCGCACGACCCCGGTCAACATGCCCCCTGAACCCGTGACCGGGTTGTGCTGCTTGCCCCGTTCGGCCACGGTGCGCCGGATCACGTCGGCCACCTTTTCCGGATCCTGCCCAGCGGACTCCTTTATCTGCGTGAAGGACGCTGAATCCACGTTGAGCACCTCCACGTCGATCAGCATCTCCGTAGGGTGAATCGGAAGTGAATTGTCAATAACCCTGGCCGCCTGGGGGAGGCAACCTTCAGGCTCGATCACCCGGTGGGTGCCGTACCTGATGCCCGCTTCACGATCGCTCATCTTTGCTCCTGTTCGTCAATCATCGAACCGCCCTGGGACCAGGCGGTTCAACCCAACTGCCTCAATTTGGCCATGACCATTTTCAGGTCTTCCCACGCCAGTTTCTTTCGGGACTGGTCCCTCAAAAGCGCAGCGGGATGATATGTCACGACAAACGGGATGTCACCCCACGTATGCCATTGGTGGCGCAATCTGGCGATCGCCTCGACGCGTCCGGTCAGCGCATTGGCGGCCACCCTGCCAAGGGCCACGATGATTTCCGGCGCTATCAATTCAATCTGCCGTCTGAGGTACGGCATGCAGGCCTCCGTTTGAGTCGGATTGGGGGTCACGTTTCCGGGCGGCCTGCACTTGACCACGTTCGCGATGTAGCATTCCTCCCGGGTCAGATTCATGGCCTTGATCATCCTGTCGAGCAGTTGACCCGCGGGACCGACGAAGGGCCTGCCCGTGGCGTCCTCCTCGGCCCCCGGGGCCTCGCCGATGAACATCACCCCGCATCCAGCGGCCCCCTCGCCGAACACCGTCTGGGTCCTGCCGCGCGCCAGGTCGCAACCGCCGCAGCCCGACACCTGTTTTTGCAGGACCTCCAGCCCCACTTTCGAATCAACGGGCCCCGCGATTCGAGACTCCTGCGTCCCATCCATGTGTATTACATCGGACGACATGGAGCGGATTGGCGGAAGATAATCCGTGGTCAGCGATTCCTCGGCCAGGAGGCCCTCCAGAACCGCGGATATTTCGGAAACGAGGGTCTTCAAGAATCGGTCCCCAAACCAGGCATCAATGCGGCGACATGATCCAGCAGGAGGTCGGCCAGGTCCTGCTTGGCCATGCTCCCCACCGGCAGAGAAAAACCGTCACGGCCCAACAGAATGCCCTCGTTGACCGATGACGCGAACCCCCTGCCCCCGCCCACCGGGTTGGCGAAGATCAGGTCCAGGCCCTTGGCCTCCAGCTTTGCGCGGCCGGCCGCCTCCAGGTCCCCGGTCTCGGCCGCGAACCCCAGCGTCACGATATCGCCTAATCCATTGGCCAGACTCATCAGGATATCCGGCGTCCTTTCGAGTTTCACCGACGAGGGCAGATCCCCCTTGCGGACCTTTTCGGCGCTGGGCGCGACCGGTCGCTCGTCCGCCACGGCCGCGGCCATGACCAGGGCGTCAGCCCCCTCCAGCGCCTCATCCACGGCCCTCAGCATCTCGGACGCCGTCTCGACACGGACCACATCCATCGAGCGGCCGGTGATGCGCCGAGGCGGCTCGACCTGTGTCGGGCCCAGCACCAGCCTGACGCGGGCGCCCCTGACCTGCGCCGCCATGGCCACGGCAATTCCCATTCGTCCGGTGGACGGATTGGTGAACACCCTTACCGGGTCCAGATGCTCGCGCGTGGGTCCACCGGTCACGACAACGGTACGGTCCTCGAAATCCTGACCGGCCAGAAGGGCCGCGGCCTCCCAGACGATGGAATCCTCGTCCGGGAACCTCCCAGCGCCCTTGTCGCCGGACGCGAGCACGCCCACGTCAGGCGCCATTACAGTGAACCGGGACGGTAGGCCATCGAGGTTCCCCTGTGTAAGCTCGTTTTCCCACATGCCGGTGTGCATCGAGGGAACCATCAGGACCGGGGCGGACGAGGCCAGAACCGTTGTAGTCAGCAAAGTGTCGGCAAAACCGTGCGAAATCTTGGCAATTGTATTGGCCGTGGCGGGCGCGATCACGATGCAATCGGCCTTGCGCGCCAATTCCACATGGGATATCGCGGCCCCCTGTTCGAACATCGACGCATCCGTAAGACAGGGATTTCCGGTCAGGGCCTCGAACGTCAGCGGCGCCACGAACCGGGTGGCCGCTTCGGACATGACCACAGTGACCCTGGCGCCGGCGCGGACCAGGGCGCGCGCAAGCAGACCGGACTTGTAGGCCGCAATGCCCCCGGTCACGCCCAGGATGATCAGTTTTTCGTCAAGCGCTTTCATTAATTAACCGGCCGGCAACGCGATGACCGCCGACTCCTATCTTGAAACGATATGAAACTCTACACGCCGGTTGACCGAACGGCCGGCGGCCGTCGAATTGTCGTCGATCGGCCTTTTTTCACCATAACCGACGGCCTTGAGCCGACCGGACGCGATCCCCCTGCCCACAAGGTACTTCTTGACCGCGGAGGCGCGCGCCTTCGACAGCCTGAGATTCGTTGAGGCGCTGCCCACCGAGTCGGTATGTCCCTCTATACGCACCACGAAGGACGGATGGTCCTTGAGGGCCTGCGCGACCTCGTTCAAAAGGGGTCGGGACGAGCGCTTGATGAACGACTTGCCGAAGGCGAAGAATATCTTTTCCTTCATGATGATCAGCTTGTCGGTCACCTTTATCAGCTTGTATGGACACCCGTTGTTTTCCCTGGTTCCAGGCTTGTTCGGACACTGGTCCTCGTTGTCGGGCACGCCGTCCTTGTCCGTATCGCGAATCGGGCAGCCATGGTTGGCCGCGGGCCCGAACTGATGCGGGCACTTGTCCTCGCCGTCGGACAACCCGTCACCATCCGAATCCATGAACGGACACCCCTCGTTCTTTACCGGACCGGCCTCGTTCGGACACTTGTCCTGGGGGTCCAGGATCCCGTCGCGGTCATTGTCCGGGTCCGGGCAACCGTCCTCGTCCTTGAACTTGTCGAAGTCCTCTTTGCGCTGGACGCACATGTCCACCTTGTCCGGGATCCCATCGCCGTCCCTGTCGCCCAGGCATGACTGGTCCCGGGAGTTCTCGAATGCCTTCTTGGCGTTGAACTCGGCCAGTTCCAGAAACCGGCGGGCGACATGGGACCTGCCCTGGGACGACTCGTGTTGCGCGAAAGCGGCGTACGCCTCGGCCCGGGCCAGCTCTTTGGGGGCGCAATTGACCATGGGCTCGTGCTGTTGCGCGGTCAGGGTCTGAACGGCCCCGGCCCTGTCCATTACCACCGGCGAAGAGATGCAGCCGGAAAGCAGTGCAGCAGTCAGGACAAGAACGCGGATCCGATACTTCATCGGCCCTTCCCCCCGGACGGACCCCATCCCGACCCCTGACCTGGACCGGCCTCGCGCAATTTCTTGAGCCGGCGGGACTCACGGGCGACCTTTTTCGCTTCAGTGGCCAGTTTCAGGGCGTCTTCCGCGTACTGCTGTACCGCCTGATAGTCGGCGTACCCCAGACGTTCCTTGGCCATTTTCACGTACAGGTCCGCCTTGGTGTACTGGTAGGGCGCGTCCTTGTCGGCCTTAATCCGGCGCGCGTCGAGCAGTTCCACCTCGGCCCTTTCGATGGCGGTTGACGCTATGAACGACACCGCTGAACCGCCGCAGGCAGACAGGCCGATCAATGCGGCCGCAAGCCATGCAACCGACCTGTGGAAAACGGCCTGCATCGCCCATTCCCCCATGGTGGAAATACCTTGTGGTGAATAGCAGATGGAGCAACCGGGTGTCAAGGCGGTCTGCGCTTGCACCGTATCGAAAACACTGCTAGATTGCCGCGGCGCTGGGATCCGTCGCGGGTCCCCGGGATTCTCAGGAGAAAGTAATGAAGGTCGAGTTCGAGGAATTGGAAGGCCTCAGGGTCCGGCTCAAGGTAGAGGTGGACGCCGAGACGTTTCTGGCGAAAAAGAAGAAGCTGGCGAGGGCGTATGCGCCTCATGTGTCGTTGAAGGGCTTCAGGCCCGGCAAGGCGCCGATCGAAATGGTCATGCGTCACATCGGCCCATCGCTGGACGGAGAGGTTCGGGAAGACATCATCAAGACGACGTTCGCGGACGCCCTCGAAGAACATTCGGTGAGACCGTCCATGGACCCCGAGCTGGACCTGGGCGAAATCGGCGAGGACGGCGCTTTCACATACACCGCCGAGTTCGAGTACATGCCGACCATCGACCCCAAGGACTATCTGGGCGTCGAAATCGTCGAACCCACACTGCCCGAAATAACCGACGAAGACGTCGAAGGCGGAATGGAACGCATGCGCGGCGCCGCGGCCACCTGGGAAACCAAGGAGGCGGACAGCGTCGCTCACGAAAACGACATGGCGATCTGCCGTCTCGTTGTCAGGGACGAGGAAAGCGGCGAGGTGCTCGTGGAGGAGGACGATCGGCGGCTCGTCGTGGGCCTGACCGACTACCCGGTGGCCGACATGGGCCGGGAGCTCCTGGGCATGAAGGGCGGCGAGAAAAAGACCGTGACCGGCAGCTTTTCAGATGACCCGTCAATGGGTGTAATCCAGAATGAAGAAGAAGGGGATGGAGACGCCCAGCGCAAGGTGACCGTCGAGGTGGAAGTGAAGGAGGTCATGCAAAAGGTCCTGCCGGAGCTGGATGACGATTTCGCGGCGAAATACGGCGGCGGCGTCACCTTGGACGAATGGCGGACAAAGGTTCGCGAGCAACTGGCCGCGGGCCGTGAGAAAAGCCTGAAAGAGCTGCGTGAGGACGCGGTCGTGGACGCCATCCTCGCCAAGAACGAAATCGAATTGGGGCAGGCGACCGTGGACAATCTCGCGAAGGCGGCGGAGGACGCTGCCAAGGCAAGGATCCTCCCCTCGATGCCCAAGGAAGAAAGAGACAAGATCGACCTCGGGCTGCCGAAAGAGGATACCGAGGCCCAGGCGCGCAGAAACCTGTCGAGACAGATAATCCTGCAGGCGATCGCGGACAAGGAAGGGGTCGAGGTCTCTGAAGAGGACATGGATGCCAAACTGTCCGAAATGGCGGATGAACTGGGCATGCCGCTTCCAAAACTGAAGGCAGGGTTGGCGGGCGAAGAAGGCGACCGACTCAAGACCCGCATACGCCTTGAAAAGACCCTGGACATGCTGGTCCGGTACGCCGTCACCAAGGCCGAAGACGAGGCTGAGGCCGATAAGGCTGATAAGGCCGATGATCCAGAGCCGACGCCGGAAGCGACCGGGGATCAGAAGCCCGAAGAGAAAGAACCGGAAACAAGCGAGGAGACACAGCCATGACCTGGTGGATTCCGACGGTCATCGAGCAGACGCACAGGGGGGACCGCGAGTGGTCCGTGTTCTCGCGCCTGCTGAAGGACAGGATCATCTTCCTGGGCTGGCCCATAGACGACAACCTGGCCAGCGTTGTCGTGGCTCAGTTCCTGTTTCTGGAATCCGAGGACCCCGACAAGGACATCTATCTGTACATCAACAGCCCGGGCGGCCTGGTGCACTCGGGCCTGGCAATCTATGACACGATGCAGTACGTCAAGTGTCCGATTTCCACCATCTGCATCGGACAGTGCGCCAGCATGTCGGCCCTGCTCTTGTGCGCCGGAACCAGGGGAAAACGGTTCGCCCTCCCCCATTCCAGGCTTCTGCTGCACCAGCCTCTGGGGTCGTTTTCGGGTCAGGCCGCGGACGTGGACATACAGGCAAAAGAGATCCTGTATCTCAAGAGCCAGATTACCGAGCTATTCGCGCTGCACACGGGACAGACCCGGGAGCGCATAGGCGAGGATTCGGACCGGGATTTCTTTCTGGGCCCGGACGAGGCCGTGGAATACGGGCTGATTGACGAGGTCATCACCCGCCGAACCCTGGACGTTAAAACCCGGGAAGACTGATTAATTTGGAGGTTCTCCATGAAACACACCATTTCATTGATGGTGACGTTGTTTATTGCGTTCCCCCTCCTGTCGGGATGCAAAGGCACCCCGGGGCCCAAGAGCGCGTTCGAGGTATGGCTCAAGGCGATTGAAAAGTGCGACAGCGCCCAGATCAAGGCCGGACTCACGACGGAATCGGTTGACGCCATCAACAAGATGACCAAACAACTGAAGGCATTC
>JAADHL010000193.1 GCA_013151875.1 Deltaproteobacteria bacterium | reverse complement strand
CTTGGCTTGACACCGGATCATGCTCCTGATACCTCGTTAGTGGTGAGTCGCGAACTACGTAACATCCCGGGCCTGCTGTGTCTGGTCGCCATGCTCTTGTGGCCGACGACGGGTTCCGCTTCCAAACAGGCCGACCTTGCCCATGATTTGCTGCAGAGTCCGGATGGCGAAATACAGGAAACCTTTTCCGGGTTCAAGCTTGTCTCCGCCAAACTGGACTATGGAATCCATTTCGTTTTCTCCCTCGATATCAGCAACCCTGTCGGAAAAAATATCGTGGAGGTCGTGCTGACCGCCCGGGACGACAGCGTGCCCGCACTTGCAAGAACCGCCTCCTTCAACGTGGACTTCAAGGGTCCAATGACCGGGTCCAGGCCCGCACCCGAGCTGCGCCCCCTCGTGGAAAAGGTGATCGCAACCGTAAAACGGAACGACAGCGGGGGGTTGGTTATTCCCACACCGCCAAGCCCGGAAGCAAGGGCCCCCGGGTCCAAGCCCTGGATCCACCCCGCAATGGCCTGGATCGGCCTTGCTCTGGTGATGTTGTTCTTTCTGCTGTTGCCCGCAACCGGCAGGTGGGTGGTTGACGACCTGTCGCGCTCGCTGGGCGCGCGCTCCTGGCTGGTCGGGCTGGCGGGCATTACGGCCGCCGGCCTCGCCCTTCGACTGGCGGTCCCGCATATGCCGGTCATGTACTACATGGGCTACAGGCTCGCGCAGGATGCCGCGGCCCTGGACGTCATCCCAAAGTACGGTTCAGGGGCGCTGGCTCTCTATCACATGATTTTCTATGCAACCGGCCCGTCTCACGTGGTCATGGCCTGGACCAATTCGATAATCGGGGCCTTCCTGCCGGTGGCCGGAGCGGCGGTGCTGGCCCGCATGGGCGCTTCAAGGGTCGCCGTCCTGAGTTCAGCCGCGCTGCTGGCTTTTTCCCCGGTCTTTATCAAGGACGCCTCCACCGAAAGCATCCTGGTGCCGACGATGCTGTGGACGCTGCTGGGCCTCCACCAGTTCCTGCGTTACCGTGAATCACGCCGCGTCCCCGTAATGGCGGCTGGATGGGTCCACTTGCTGCTGGCCATGTACTCGCGGCCCGAGGCGGTGGTTCTGCCCGCTTTCTGCCTGGTGCTGCTGTGGTGGTTCGCCCCGAAACACGAGGGCGCGTCACCCAGAAAGGCATGGTTGTGGCTGGTCTTGTCCCTGTTGGCCGCCCATGGGCTGATCCTGATCCGCGTTTCGCATCTTTCAATGGCCATGGGCGTTGAATTCGCGCGTGGCAGTTCGCCGGTCTTGAAAGACCCGATTGCATTGCTGAACCTGATCCCTGAGTTTCTGACCCGGAACCTCGTGTTCAGGCCCGCCCTGTTTCCCGTGGGCGTCCTGGTGCTGGCCGGTCTGGCTCTTGTCAATCGCAAATCAGGGCTGAAGGCCCTGGCTCTGGTCGTGTGCGCCTCGGTCTGGCTGTGCGTGGACCTCGTCGACCTCCCCTACGTGTCCATCCCACGCGTCCAGATCCCCGGGGCCGTATTCCTGACTCTGGCCGGAGGGCTCGGCGCCGGGGTGTTGTGGGAAACCGCGTCGCAACGCATCCGTTCAATAACCCTGGCGCGCACCGTCAAGGGGCTCGCAACCATGGCCGTCGTTTCGTCGATGCTGGTCACAATCCCCTCGTTATGGGCGCCCGTCAACGCCGATTATGAAGAGAGGCTTTTGAGGGAGGCGCGCGACCTTCTGCCCGACGAGCCGGTGATCTTTGTCAGGCGCAGCTACGAGGACCAGCCCGAGGAAAGGGTGCATCTTTATTATCCGGACTACTGGTTCGTCGGCAACGGCCGCAACGATGTGGTCGTGGGGCCCGAATGGTTTTCAAAAATGGACACTGCCGGCCGACCGGCCTATTTCCTGCTGGGCACCCGCTGCTATATGCGTAAATGCGGCGAAACCGGCATGCACCCCTCCTGTCGCATGATGCTGGACCATTACCGGCTTAGGCCATTGGTGGAAAGGACGGTTCCGGTGCTGCATGCGCCCATCGTCCGCTGGACCCGCCCGGACCAGGACCTGGATTTCCCCTGGTGCCTGTCCGACCCGAAACAGATGAAAATAGGGTTCTACAGGATTCTGGGGCCGAAGGGCTGAGCCGGTCCTGTTTCCTTTGGCCCGCCTCCTCTGTCCTGTTTCCCTTGTCCTCTTTTCTTTCTATCTCCGCAGGTTCAGGATCATCACCTCAGCGGATTCCCCGTCGCGATAGTAGCTCTTGCGGAAACCGACCGTCGCGAACCCATAACGCTGGTACAGCGACCTGGCTGGAGTGTTGGAAGGCCGGACCTCCAGGGCCACGAATTCCGCGGCGGCCTCGATGGCGTCCGCAACGACCAGATTCATGAGGAGGCGGCCGACCCCGGCCCTGCGCGAGTCCGGCCGAACCGCTATGTTCAAAATATGGTATTCGGGACCCGCGACCCAGTAGATGACGTATCCGACCACGCGGTCGTCATTGTCCAGCGCGACGTGTGGGCGCGAAAAATCGTTTACAAGTTCCCTTTCAAAGGCGTCCCTGACCCAAGCGTCATCGAACGACGCGTTCTCGATGGACATGATTTCCGGGATGTGTCCCGCGTTCATGGGTTCCAGCCGAACCACGGGCGTTGAGGCCTTCCGGCTGTCTCTTCGGGTCGCCAATGCCTAGTCCTTGGACAGGTCCACGAAAGTCATGACCAATGGCTTGCGCTCCAGCCGTTTCCGAAAGAAGGTCCTGATCGCCCTGACAAGGGTCTCTTCCACCTGGTCACGGCCCGCCGCCACGGGCATGGAAACCACCTCGGCGGCCGCGAAACGGCCCGCCTCTTCCAGCATTTCGTCGTCCGCGAACGGGCATCCGACGGACCGCACGTCCACCTTGAACCTGCCGGGTCCTTTTCTGCCCTTGACGCGTTTCAGGCGGGCGGCCACCACCCCCGTCCAGCCCATGCGTCGCCTTTCCGCCAGACGCAGGTCGTCGGCGTCGCCCACCAACGGCCCGTCCACGAATTGGCAGTTCAGCGCCAGCCTCTGGGTGACCACGGCTTCCCTGTCGTCGATTTCCAGAACATCCCCGTTTTCGATCACCCGGACGTCCTCGACACCCTCCGCGGCCGCCAGGTCGGCATGCGCCCGTAAAAAGGCGTACTCGCCGTGCACCGGCACGAAGGCCCGGGGGCGCACCAGGCGGATCATTTCCCTCAGTTCGTCACGACATGCGTGGCCTGATGCGTGGATCGGGGCCATCTTTTCGTTCAGGACGCGGGCGCCCAGGCGCATCAGGCTGTTGACCATGCGATGGATGATGCGTTCGTTGCCGGGGATGATCTTGCTGGACATGATGACCAGATCGCCCGGCCGGATGCGCAAAAAGCGGTGGTCGTCACGGGACGCCTGAAACAGGACCGATCTGGACTCGGCCTGGCTGCCCGTGCAGATTATCAGCAGGTCCTGATCCGGCACCTGGTCGATTCGGGATGGGTCCACGAGGTCCGGGATATCCCTTGCCAGGTCCGCCCTTGCCGCCGCTTCCTGGTAGATATGAAGGCTGCGGCCCACCAGCGAGACGCGCCTGTTGTTGCGCGCGGCCGCCTCGGCGATGGCCCTGACCCTGAAGGCATTGGAGGCGAACAGGGAGACTATCACCCGGCCGGGCGCGTTGCGCACCTCGCTTTCGACCGCCTCCAGCACATCCGTCTCGGAACGGGTGTGCCCCTCCACCATGGCGTTCGTGCTGTCAGACAGCATCAGGCGCACGCCCGCGTCCCCGAGTTCGCGCAAACGGTCGGAGTCCAGCATGCGGCCGTCAAGGGGATGGGGCTCGAACTTGAAGTCGCCGGTGTGGACCACCGTGCCGAACGGCGTGACCATGGCCAGACCCAGACAATCCGGAATGCTGTGCGTCATCCGGATGAACTCGATCGACACAGTCCCCACATCGATGCGATCGCCGGGGCCCACGGCCTGGATCTCGGGCCTGGACGCGGCCCCGAACTCGGCGGCCTTCAGTTGGATCAGTTCCCTGGCGAACGGCGGGGCGTACACGGGCGCGTCGCATACTGGATAGACATGCTCCAGCGCACCGATATGGTCCTCATGTCCGTGGGTGATGATGATGGCCTTGATCCTGTCCCTGAAGGACGCCAGCAGGTCCAGGTCCTGAAGGCTGACCTCCGCGCCGACGGTCCCCGCTTCGCAGAACTGGACCCCGGCGTCCACCACGAACCAGTCGTCACCGACCCCGAACAGGGTCATGTTCATGCCGATCTCGCCAAGGCCGCCCATGGGAATGATGGAAAGGGATTCGTTCATCCGGCCTGCTTCAGGAGTCTGGCGACATCCTTGGAAAAATAGGTAAGGATCATGTCCGCTCCGGCCCTCTTTATGCCGATCAGCGACTCCATCATGACGCGTTCGCGGTCTATCCAGCCCTTTTCGGCCGTGGCCTCGATCATCGAGAACTCACCGCTGACCTGGTAGGCGGCCAGGGGCAGGTCGAACTCCTCGCGCGCCATGGCCAGGATGTCCAGGTAAGGACCGGCCGGCTTGACCATCAGGATATCCGCCCCTTCCTCCACGTCCAGGGCCATCTCCATCAATGCCTCATTGGCGTTTGGCGGGTCCATCTGGTAGGACCTGCGGTCCCCGAACTTCGGCGCGCTCTCTGCCGCGTCGCGGAACGGGCCGTAGTATGCCGAACAGTATTTGGCCGAATAGGCCATTATGGGCACGTTCTCGAATCCGGCCTCGTCCAGTTCCTCGCGAATGAAACCCACGCGGCCGTCCATCATGTCCGAAGGGGCGACCATGTCCGCGCCTGCCTTGCAATGGCTGACCGCCTCCCGGGCCAGCAGTTCAAGGGTCGCGTCGTTGTCGACCTCGCCGTTTTCGATGACCCCGCAGTGTCCGTGGTCCGTGTATTCGCACATGCACACGTCCGTGATCACGACCAGGTCGTCGCCGTACTCTTTCTTGAGGGCAGCGACCGCCCTCTGGACAGGGGCGTTCCTGTCAAAGGCCGCTGTGCCCAGTTCGTCCTTCTTTTC
Organism: Deltaproteobacteria bacterium; assembly: GCA_013151875.1. Classification (GTDB taxonomy): domain Bacteria; phylum Myxococcota_A; class UBA9042; order DTJE01; family DTJE01; genus JADDHL01. The sequence continues at coordinate 4,973 of JAADHL010000193.1, read as the reverse complement.
GGGGATCCCGAACAGAATGACCGCGGGTATGCCCAGGTCCACGACCTCGCGGCAGTCCTTCACCAGTTCGTCCACCGAAAGCTGGAAGTGCCCTGGCATGGAACTGATGGGATTACGCACGCCCTTTCCGAACGTGGCGAACAGTGGAAGGATCAGGTCGTCCACCGTTACCTTGGTTTCGCGGACCATCCGGCGCATCGCCTCGGTGCGCCTCATCCTTCGCATTCTCGATTCCGGAAATCCCATGACCCTCACCTCTCAAGAACCGCCCCGGGCAATACCATTTATGTACACCCGGGGTCAACTGTCCGCGCTGTCCGAAACCTCCTCTACGGCATGATCCGCGGGCTTGACATTACCCCACGGATCCCATATTTAGCTTCTGCTCTTTGAGGCGGGGGTATAGCTCAGTTGGGAGAGCGCATGAATGGCATTCATGAGGTCGTCGGTTCGATCCCGTCTACCTCCACCGCTAACTTATAGAAACCTTTACGTTATCCGGTCTGAATTTCGGCCTTCCTCCATAGGCGTGGACCAGCAGGGATCCAGCAAGTACTATTGCCCTGCGGTTTGCTTTGAATCCATGGGGGACTTGTAAGGCCAAATGATTTTTCAAAACTCAGCGGCGCGGGGCCTTGGATGCGCTTTCATTTGGTCCATGATGATGGTTCCGATGATGCTGCCGACAACGGCGGCGGCCCAGTCCGGCGAGGCCCATGAAGGCAAAACGGAAAACAAAAGCCGGGATGCAAACGGGAATGCAAACAAGAATGCAAAATGGATAAGAACGTATGTTGGAGGCGACGCATACGTTGGGCAGATGAAAGGTGACAAAAGGCACGGGCATGGGGTGCTCACGTCGGCGGATGGTTCCAGGTACGAAGGGGAATGGAAAAATGACCGGATGGACGGGAAAGGGACCTACCAATGGGCCAACGGCGACAAATACGTGGGGGAATGGAAAAACAGCAAGATGCACGGCCATGGGCAAAAAATCTGGGCTGACGGCAGCAGGTACGAAGGCGAATGGAAGGATGCCGGGATGAACGGGTATGGAAAGAAAGTGTTCGTTGAAGGTCATACCTACGTTGGGCAATGGAAAAACTGCCAAAGGCATGGGCAAGGGACAATCACATACTCCGACGGCAGCGTCTACCGTGGTGAATGGAAAAACAGCAGACAGAACGGCAGGGGGACGATGACCTGGGCCAACGGCAATGAATACGTGGGGGAATGGAAGGACGGAAAGCAGAACGGCCAGGGCACGAAAACATGGGCAAACGGCAGGAAATATGTCGGCGAATGGAAGGACGGCAAGATATGCGGCCGGAACTCCAAGACGGGCTCGGGTACGTAACTCTTGCTTTTCGCCTCCTGGTTTTCAGGGGGAGTTCCTGCTTGAACAATAGAAACATGTGACTTAGTATTCCATTATTGATTGGCGAATGAGCGGACGCATCGGGGTAGACGTGGAACGGGATCCGCAAAGTGCGTTCAGCGGCGAAGAGCCGGGCGAACTCCGCGCCCGCTGTGTGATGGTGGCCGGGCTGTTCCTGGCTGTTCACGCGGCCTACACGATATTCCAGTTGGTGGGCCTGGTAACCGTGAACCTCCCCCCGGTCGTTGACACCGACGTCCTTTGGAAATCGTTTGCATTGAACGCCGCCGTGGACCTGGCCACCATTGGCTTCATCCTTCTGAATGTCCTGAATCCCAGGTTCTATCGGGTCGGCGTAGGTCGGATCCGGGCCGCCGTCGTCGCGCTCGCCGGCATCATGCTCGTCAACTGGGGCATCCAACTGCATTACGGTGGGAGCATGAGTTCCCAGGTGATGCCCTTGATCCTGGGAACGATCGTGGTGGTCGCCTGGTTGCTGCCCTGGAAGACGACCCTGTTCATGCTGTTCGGCTCTACCCTGTACGTCCTGGTCATCGTGACGCTGGAGATGACCGGGTATCTGAGATATTCCCCCATCATTCGCCACGGACCGGAAATGGACGCCCTTTTCCAGGACTGGCGGGTCGTGACCATGAACGCCCTGATCTATGCGTGCACGTTCGGTCTGGTCATGCTGATCATGTACCGGATGAGGCGCGAGCTGGCGAGGAGCCGGGCGGCCATGGAATCGCATGTGCGTCGACTGGAACACGAAATCCGGGAAAGGGAAAAGGCGCAAAAGACCCTTCGCGGGGCCGTGGACAGGCTCACGCGGCTGAACAATGATCTCAGTCAGACCACGCGCGGCGTTGCCCACGACCTGCGCAACCCCTTGCACGCCATCGGCGGATTCACGTCCCTGCTGAAGGAAAACCTGGACGCCACGGCCGACGAGGAGGTCATCCACTGCGCTGCACGCATAGAAGAAGGGATAGAACATATGCGGCTGTTGTTGGAAGACCTGTCCGACCTCACCCGCACCGAACCGGCCGGGACGGCGCCTCAATCATGTGACTGTGAAGCCGTCCTGAAGTCGGTCATCGATCTGTTCGAACACCGGATCAGCGAATTGGGCGCAAAGGTCGCCCTTGGTTCATTGCCCTCGGTAACGGCACATGAAATCCGGCTTGCGCAGCTCTTTCAGAACCTGCTGGACAACGCGCTGAAGTTCCACTCGGATGCCCCTCCCCGGATCGAGGTTTCGGCCCAGCCCCTGGGCGACAGTTACGTATTCATGTTCAAGGACAATGGAATCGGCATGGACCCGGATTCCGCGGATCGGATCTTCGACCCATTCGAACGTCTGGACACCGCTCGGGACATCCCGGGCAGCGGCATCGGCCTGGCCACGTGCCGCAAGGTTGTCGAGGACATGGGGGGGCGGATCTGGGTGGAACCCAATCCGGAAGGCGGCTCGACATTCTATTTCACCCTGCCGACTGTACCCGCGGGGAAAAACAGTCCACAAACAAATGATTCCGATAATCCGCCCAAAGCGGTCGAGCTGCCGATTGACGGCGTGCTGGACCTGCACGCGTTCGCGCCGCGGGACGTAGCAGACGTAGTGGCGACCTACCTGGACGAATGCGGGAAGCGAGGCATTACCGCGGTCCGCATAATCCACGGCAAGGGGATCGGCGTGCAGCGCCGCATCGTGGAAGGGGTGCTGAAAAGACATCCGGACGTGGTTTCCTACCGAGGGGCGCGGGAGGGGGAAGGAGGCTGGGGCGCAACGGTCGTGGAACTGCGTCAATGAACCCCAGGCGGTCCAGCCGCTCGATGTCTGGATCCGCTTGTCGTCGGGCCCCCGGCTGTGCTGCCGGACCCGTGAAAACCCAGCCCGGATCAACAGCAAATTGCTCGAAACTCCGGCAAAAATTGCGGCAGGCCTTGCCAAATGGGTTATTGATGTGCATAATATGGCATCGCTACCCGGATAAGTCCTCCATCGAGGCGGATACCAAGTCTGGAGCGGACGGCGGCCTCTTCCGGCGAACCCACCGTTTAACAACATTTACAGCCGGAACAGGGTGGCCATGAAGGCCCCCTGGGAACGTACTCCCCGCAAGGGGATGTGCCAAAGGAGTTTATCTTTTGATTTCAACAGTTTCCGCAACTACCTTCGATTCTTTCAACCTGCATCATAATCTGATGCACGGGCTCAAGGACCTGGGCTTCGAAACGCCCACGCCCATCCAGGGCCTTGCCATCCCTCCACTGCTGGAGGACCGCGACGTCCTGGCGGCCGCGGCCACGGGATCGGGCAAAACGGCGGCGTTCGGACTGCCGATTCTGAATCGCCTGATGGACAGAGGGCGCGGCACGACACGAGCCCTCGTGCTGGCCCCGACACGCGAGCTTGCGGCCCAGATAGCCGAACACATCAACGGTCTTGCCCAGCATACCAGGCTTGGCGCTGCCGCGGTCTTCGGAGGCGTCAATCCCGGACCACAGGAACGCGCCTTCAGGCGGGGGGTGGACGTGCTTGTCGCAACCCCCGGACGCCTGCTGGACCACATGCAGCATGCTGGCCGGGCTGGAGGTCCTGGTCCTGGACGAGGCCGACAGGATGCTGGACATGGGCTTTCTGCCGGACGTGCGGCGCGTGCTTTCCCAGATACCGAAACCAAAGCAGACCATGCTGTTTTCGGCCACGATGCCCGCGCCCATCGTCAAGCTGTCCCGTGAGATGCTGAAAGACCCCCTGGCTCTGAACATCGATCGTAAATCCGAGCCGGCAAAGGGAATCACCCACCAGGTCTACCCGGTGCCGTCGAATCTGAAGTCCGCGCTGCTCGTCGAGTTGCTGGCCAGGACATCCTATGACAGCGTGCTGGCCTTCACGCGCACCAAGCATCGCGCCAACAGGCTGGCCGACCTCCTGGAAAAACGTGGCGTTCCCTGCACCCGCATACACGGGAACCGCAGCCAGAATCGCCGCACGGAGGCCCTGAAGGGCTTCAAGGACGGCAAGTACCGCGTAATGGTCGCCACGGACATAGCCGCCCGGGGAATCGACGTGCAGGAACTGGCGCTGGTGGTCAACTTTGATGTGCCGCACCTGCCCGAGGACTACATCCACCGGGTGGGCCGCACTGCCCGCGCCGACGCCAAAGGCATCGCCATATCCCTGGTTTCACCCGACGAGGAAAGGGACCTGCGGGGAATCGAAAGGCACTTGAACACGCGGCTTCGGCGTTTCGATCTCGATGGTTTCGACTACAGCCACCGCCCCAAGGAGCGGTTCGAAATTCCAATTGGTGAACGAATCGCACAGATCCGGAGCCGCAAGGCCGAGGAAAGGTCCAGATCGCGACAGAGGGCCGAAAACAAGGCTGTGCGGTCGCGTGAAGCGCAGCAACCGGCCGTGAAAAAGGTCGAGGCCCGGCGCAGGAAGAAACCGCTGACTGGAAACGACGACGGCTCCCAGCCCTTGCGAAGATGGCGGGCGGACCAGAGCCGGAACCGCCGCGGACATCGCTGAGGCGCACAGGCGTCACTGTCGTTCTGGGGGCGCACGACCACAGACAGTGGG
>JAADHL010000125.1 GCA_013151875.1 Deltaproteobacteria bacterium | reverse complement strand
GAACGCAAAGGGGAGGTGGCGGCCATGGACCTTTCAGGGTTTTCAGCGGACCCGGTGCAGGGGCCAGTCAGGTTGCTGTTCATCCATCACTCATGCGGGGGGCAGATGCTGGCCGACCCGGGCCGGGAAAACGGGGACCATTGCATCTACAGGACCCATCCCAACGGCGGAGGTCTGCGCGGCCTGCTGGAAAAAAACGGATACGAGGTCCACGAGGCTTCCTACGGCAGTGATGTCGGCGAAAACACCGACCTCTATGATTGGCCTGACAAGTTCCGGTCGAAGATGGACGCCGTGCTTTCCTGCGACAACCAGGACAAGCAATACACGGATGGGGGGCGAAACAGTGTCGTGATGTTCAAGTCGTGTTTTCCTAACAACGAGTTCACCGGGGAGGGCGATGATGCCGGGCACGCTCCTGGAGCGCCACTGACCATCAGGGGCGCAAAGGCGGCCATGAACGACCTTTTACCCGAGTTTCGCAAACATCCGGACGTCCTGTTCGTGTACATGACGGCGCCGCCCGTTGCCCCATTCGCCCCTGCGCAACCTCTGTGGAAGATGCTGGCCAAAACAGTGCTGGGCAGGAAGAGTCCGGCCGAACGCCTCAGGTACAGGGGCGCCCTGGCGCGTGAGTTCAACGACTGGGTGAAGTCGCCCGACGGCTGGCTGAAGGGCTATGATCTGAAGAACGTCGCGGTTTTCGATTACTATGACGTGCTGACCGGTGACGGCAGGTCCAATCTGTCGGAGTTCCCGACCGGCGGCGGGCGCGACAGCCATCCGTCCGCAAAGGGCAACCGGATCGCGGCCCAGCGCCTGATCCCCTTGCTGAATCGCGCGGTCAGACGGGCTAAAGGGGTCTGACCCCCCCTTTTTCACCCATTTTCCGTTCTCTTGATGTCCTCGATCAGCAGGGCCGGCCAGTGCAGCATTGCGGTGGTCTTCCGCTTTGCGTCGATGTCCCTGAAAATATACTCGGCCTGTTCTTCCGTCACGTCGATCATGGATGCAAGGCGGGCCGGTTCCACGCCGTTGTCGCGGGCCCACAGAGCCAGGTCCATCTTGTCGAAGGGCAGGGCATAGTAGAACTCGTCCTGTCCCTGGGGCATGCTGTACGTGTCGGTCGTGGGCTGGGCCGCGCAGATTTCGGACGGCAGAACCAGATGGCGGGCCAGGGCGTATACCTGGGTTTTGTACAGATGAGCAATGGGCTTTACGTCTGCGGCCCCATCGCCGTTTTTCACGAAGAAGCCCTGGTCGTATTCCACGCGGTTCGGGGTGCCCACCACCGCGTAGTTCAGACGATCCGCGTGGAAGTACTCGATGGTCTTGCGGACCCGCTGCTTGAAGTTGGTGGCCGCGACAATCTGCAGGTACTCCTTCAAAGCAAGTCGTTTTTCGCTGACTTTCCCTTCCGGGCTCTGGACCACCAGCACGAAGTGATTGATTCCGCCCTTCAGACCGCCCGAGATGACAATCTTGTTTTTCCAGCCGTTTCCGTATTCAGGAAAAGTCGCCTTGATGGCTTCGTCGCGCCATCTGTAGCAGCCGATCGCTTCCAGGGTGGGCGCGATGTCGTGCTCTTGGTATTCGATGCCCAGGTGTTCCGCCAGCAGCCGGCCCCTTGACGAGCTCTCGGACGACGAGTCGCGTTCGGGCAGCAGAAGGCCAAAGACCTTTTCAGGCCCCACCGCCTTGACCGCCAGGGCCGCGCACGTGGAACTGTCGATGCCCCCTGACATGGCTACAACCAGACCGCGACGCCGAAGTTTCCTGCCCAGGATTCGTCGCAGCCGCCCGGTTATTTTTTCCACCTCTGCGTGCCTGTCGAACTCCAGGACCTCGTGAAGTGTCTCGGTGGAAGGCATGGTTTTTCCTCCTTTGCCGCTCATTGCAGGAGCCGACGGCGTATCTTGCCGGAAGCTGTCTTTGGAAGGTCGTCCACGAAATCGATAGTTTTAGGGACCTTGTGCGCTGCCAGGTTGTCCTTGCAGTACCGCTGCACGGTCATCGGCCACGATGACCGCCTTCACGGCCTGACCCAGTAATTCGTCGGGCACGCCTACCACCGCCACTTCCCGCACCCCATCGATCTCGGCGATGACCTCCTCGACCTCCTGGGGGCTGATCCGATGCGCGCCGCTCTTGATCATGTCCGAGGAACGGCCGTCGATGAAGAAATAACCTTCATCGTCGACGTGGGCCAGATCGCCCGTCTTGAGCCATCCCCCCACAAGGACCCCGGCCGTGGCCCCCGGGTTGTTCCAGTATCCCTGCATGACGTTGTCGCCCTTTGCCCATATTTCGCCTGTAACGCCCTTTGCAACCGGTTCACCTTTTTCGTCCCTGATCTCCATGCGCACGCCGGGGATCGGAATGCCGCACGAGCCCGGCTTGTCACCCAGCCTGTCGGGGGGCAGGTAGGACAGCCTGGCGCTCGCCTCGGTCTGGCCGTACATCACGAACAGCTTTACGTGGGGAAGGGCCTTCTGAAGACGCCTGGCATTGACAGGCGGCATGGGCCCACCCGCCTGGGTCATGTAGCGCAGTGAGGAAAGGTCGTGATCCGTCAGTCTGGCCCGCCCCAGCAGCAGGGCGAAGGTGGACGGAACCCCAGAAAAACCGGTCACGCGCTCTGCGGCCATGACCTCCAGCACCTTGGTCGGGTACAGCATGCCGTTATGGATGACCAGCCTGCCTCCGACCGCCAGATGCGTGTGCAGCACCGAGTTGCCGTAAGAATAATGAAAGGGCAGCACGTTGACTATGCTGTCCGTTTCGGTTAGGCCCAGATAACCAACTATTGATTTCACGTTGGCGCGCAGATTCGCGTGGCTGAGCATGACCCCCTTGGGGTCGCCGGTCGTTCCCGATGTGTAGATGATGGAGGCCAGGCCTTCCGCGTTGTCGGGAAAGGACGCTTCGAGTCCCCCCGCATGGTTCTTCAGAATATCGTTGTAGTCGTGACATTCGCGATCCATGGACGCCCGAAGGGGCCCCACCGCCACGATTTCGACGCGCCTGCCCATGTCGGCGGCCACGGCGGGCAGCTCGCGATGCCCTCCAGCGGCGAAAAGCCAGGACGCCCCGCAATGTTTCAGTGTGGAACTGATGCGGCGAGCCCTTTCAGCCGCGTTCAACGCAACGACGGTGCCGCCAGCGGCAAGGATGCCGTAATGGCAAACCACATATTCCGGGCTGTTTTCCAGCAGGATTCCGACCCGTGCGCCACTCTTGATGCCTTGGCTCTTCAGGAAGGCCGCGACCCGGACAACCCTGTCCCACAGTTCAGCGTACGATAAACGATGATCGCCGCGTGTAACGGCTTCCCTGTCCGGGGACCGTTCGACGGATTCCCGCAGCAGATGGACCAGCGTGCTCACTTCAGTCCTTCTGGGAGCCCGTTTTTCCGACTATGAAGGCCGTCAAATTGTCCACCGAATCGAGATTTTCCGGAATCAATTCAGCATCCTCGACGTTTATCCCGTACTCGTCCTCGATGAAGGCGATTACCTCCAGGATCCCCGTGGAATCGATGATCCCCTCCTGAAGGAAAGAGGCATCGTCCCCCAATTCGGACTGGTCGTCCGTGAACAGGTAGTTTTCCAGAATGAAGTCCCGCACGGCCTTTCGTACGGATTGCGCCTCGCTCATCGCAGTATTTTCACCTCCACGACCGTGGACGCAGTATCCTGCCGGAATCAAGATCCTGTCAACAAATGATGAGCCTGTCACTCGGGGGGCAGGGGTGCGCAGAAGCAATGGTCGTTTTCGTCCATGAAGGGCTCAAAGCCATTGTCGCAGGCCCCTTCTCCATCGCATGGAGGCGAGCAGAATGAACTGCCGCAGTTGCCGTCCACGCAATCCGCCACGCCCGGATTTGCCGCCGGGTCGCAGTCGGCCGCTGTTTCGCACTGAACACCGTCCTCCGGCGCCGCGATCAGCCCGCGGCAGACAGTGCCCGCGACGCAGGCCTGGGCGTCCAGGTTGACGTTGATATAGGGGCAGGCCTCGCCCGCGGCGCTATTGCCGTCGTCCAGACCAGTTATGCAGAAACACGCGCTTCCCCCTGCCAGGTACGGGGTTCCCCCGTCGGGACATGCACCGGTGTCGTCGCACTTTGCCGCGCACGACGACATGCCGCAAAAGCCCATGAAGCAGGCGTTCGTCATCCCGGCGAACTGGGGGCATTCGCCGGCATCGTTGCAGGTCCTGGACCAGTCGAAAGCCGCGAGGCCCAGACACTCCAGGCCCTGTGCGCAGACCTCGGCGGCGGTGTTTACATTCCCAAGCGGGCATGGGTCCCCGGCCGCCGCGTTTCCGGTCACTGCCGGGGCGCAATAGCACTTTTCACCCACGTCGATTGGCTCGAACCCATCGCCGCACTTGCCTTCCGCATCGCACTTGGCCGAGCAGAAAGACGTTCCGCACCTGCCTTCGATGCATTTGTGGCTGCCAGGGTAGGTTCCCGCCGAGCAATCAGAGTCCTGCGTGCACATCAAGGCGTTCTCGTCCGCCGCGATCCCAAGGCAGGTCAATTCGACCAGACATGCATCCGCTTCTGAGTTCACCCCGAAGATGGGGCATGGCTCTCCCGCGGAGGATTCACCGACCTCCTTGGGCGCGCAATAGCACTTGCCGTTGACGTCTATGGGTCCGAACGCGCCCTCGCACTCGTCATCCGCGTCGCATTTTGGGGAACAAAAAGAGGTCCCGCAGAACCCATCCACGCAGACAGGGTTGCCAAAGTAGTCCGAAGCGGAGCAGTCGGCCGCCGTCGCGCAGTCGGCGCTCTGGTCGTCGGCCGCGACCCCAAGGCAGGTCAGGCCGCCCGCGCAGGCATCGGCGTCGGGGTTCACGTTGAAGATGGGGCACGGATCCCCGGCCTGGGAATCGCCGACCTCCACCGGGGCGCAGAAACAGGCGCCCGACACGTCGATGGGTCCGAAACCGCTATCGCAGTCCCCGTTGGCGTCGCACATCGGGGCGCAGAACGAGATCCCGCAGAAACCGTCCACGCACTCGGGGTTTTCCAGATAGCCGAGGTCAGTGCATTCCTGGGCCGAAGTGCATGCGTCCCCGTCAGGCTTGGCCTCGATTCCCAGGCATGTCAGGTCGGCATCGCAACTGTCGGCCGCCATGTTGACGTTGAAAATGGGGCAGGCCTCGCCCGCCTTGCTGGTTCCCACGGGCACGCAGGTGCAAGCGAATACGGTCTTGGCGGCGCCGAATCCCTCGGGGCATTCGTCGTTTTCGTCGCAAGGCGTTGTGCAGAATGAGTAGGCGCACAGGCCGTCCACGCACTGGGGATTCTGTTGCCAGGGGATGCCGAAGGTCAGGCAGTCCGCATCCCACATACAGACAGAGTCCTTGATCGGGTCGCGGCCCTTGCAGTCCAGACCGTCCACGCACGCCGTGCAACCCGCATTGACACCGTGATAGTCGCAAGGGTCGCCCATGGCCCCTTCCCCGCATGTCTGGGGTTTGCACAAGGCCATTGGAAGACACTGGCCGGTCGCCTGATCGCAGTTGAAACCGGCCTTACAGTCCGCGTCCGACAGGCATCCGTTGGTGCAGATGCTCAGGTGCGTGCCGTCCTGGAATACATGCTTGAGGCAGGTCTCGCCCGAGTCGCAATTGGCGTCCTTGTAGCAGGTACGGCACTCCATGTCCTTGCAGGTGCCGTCTGACTCATCGCAGTACTGATGGTCGGTGTAGACACAGGCCGGGTCGCACTTGGGCGGCTGCGCCTGATCATTGCCGATGTCCTTGCCGACATCGTTGATGATTTCGGTTCCGGTTTCCGGCATGGCGTCGACAGGGATGTCCTGCCCAGCGTCCGGTTTGACATCACCGGCCGAGTCAGTCCCCCCGTTGTCCGAACCTCCGCCTCCACCGCATCCGAGGCTGAAGCCCGCCGTGATCAGCAGGAATGCCGAGATACGGAAAAATGAGGTCGGGATCTGCGCGTTGGTTCTCATGGTTTCCCCCAATTGATGCTCAAGACGATTTACTGTCCATTTGCTGATTATAGAAAAAAAAGGAAACAGAGGTCTAAAGATCTCGATTCGCCTGCCGATACTACATCTATCGAATTCTGGAATCGCGGGCGGTGATTGGCGCATCAAACGGTTGGTTCACGACGTCTTCTTGGATAAGTACGCGATACTCCAGTAATCTTTTGCGTGGGAAGGTGTTTCAAGGCCGGCTTGCCGGCCGAACGGGGGTGTGGAGATGCATCGCTTCATCAGTGTGGGAATTGTCCTGCTAGCGTGCGCGGCCGTGAGTTCCTGCGGCTCAAAGGACTGCCCACAGTGCCAGCAGTCCGAGTTTCAGTCGTGCCTCGACATTGGTCCCGGTGACGGCACGGCAGGTGATGTCGCAGTGGATGCCGAGGTCATCGACGATGTCGGCGACATGGGCGATGGCACCCTGGACGTGGGGCCCGACGTATCCGAAACGGTCGGAGACGTGTCCAAGGAGGTCGGCGAAGGTGAGTTCGGCGCGCCATGCCTGTCGAATCTGGACTGCCAGAGCGGGTTCTGCGTGGAAGGCCCCGAGGGGTTCGTCTGTTCGATGCCCTGTCTGGAAGACTGCCCCGAAGGTTGGGTCTGCCGCGTTCTGATGGTCGGCGTGGACGGCGTGTCCCTGTGCGTGCCCCTTGGCGCCAATCTGTGCAAACCCTGCAAGATCGACCCGCAGTGCGGCGACGGCCTGTGCCTGGAAATCGGCGACGGCCATTATTGCGGCCGGGATTGCGAGGAATCCTCGTGCCCCGAAGGCTATGGATGCGAGGATGTTGTTTCCCAGGACGGCGTGCCCCGGCGCCAGTGCGTGCCTGTAACCGACGCCTGCGACTGCAACGTGACCTCCGACGGGACCGAAAAACCATGCGTAAAGGAGAACGAGATCGGCGTATGCCTCGGGTTCGAGACGTGCGACCAGGAAAAGGGGTGGATCGGTTGCACGGCGCTGGAGCCGGCGATCGAGTCATGCGATGGGATCGACAACGACTGCAACGGGGTGGCCGATGACAATCCGGTGCCCCCGGAAGAAAAATGCAAAAACGACGTGCCGGGGGTGGGCGCCTGTCCCGGGCAGTGGACCTGCAAGGGCGAAAACGGATGGGACTGCGTTGGACCGGAGCCCAAGCCCGAGGAGTGCAACTATATCGACGACGATTGTGATGGGGCCATCGACGAGGACTTTGTAAGCGAGGTGGACGGCAAGTACGACACCAGCGCCAACTGCGGCCTATGCGGCAATTCCTGCGAGGGCAAGATCCCGTTCGCGGCGGATGTGGAGTGCGACACCGAACCGGAAACCCCAATGTGCGTCGTTACGGACTGCGTTACCGGGTACTACCGGGCCAGCAACATCCTGTGTCTGCCCCAGATTTCGAACCTGTGCATCCCTTGCGTCGAGGACGCCAACTGCGGGGCCACTGGTGACAAGTGCCTGGACATGGTGGACGGCAAGTATTGCGGGCGTAACTGCGCCGCGGGTTCGGTGTTCGGTGAAGCGTGTCCCGATGGGTACATGTGCCAGGATTACGGGGATGGGGTGAAACAATGCGTGCCGCAGTCGGGTTCATGTGACTGCACCCCTGCCAACGAAGGAATTCATCGTGTCTGCGCGGTGGAGAACGAGTCGGGCACCTGCATGGGCACCGAGACCTGCGACGCGACTCTGGGCTGGGTCAACTGCACGGCGAAAACACCTTCCCATGAGTTTTGCGACGGTCTGGACAACGACTGCAACGGGTTCGTGGACGACAACCTGGATCCACCCACCGAACCCTGCGCGAACTCCTGGGAAGACCCCGCAAGCGGCACTGTGTACACGTGCACCGCGGACTGGGTGTGCACGGACGGCGGAGAGGGGACCACGTGGGTATGCGACGCAAAGCAGCCCAAGTTCGAGACCTGCAATTACCTGGATGACAACTGCAACGGCCTGATCGACGAGGACTACAAGGTGGAGGGCACCAACAAGTATGGCGCCTTCGACAATTGCGGCGCGTGCGGGGTATCGTGCCAGGATCTGGTGCTCAACGGGACCACCAAGTGCGACTCGTCGGCGCCGCAGCCTAGATGCGTGGTGGACGAGTGCTTCGAGGGGTACTGGAAGGCGTCCGACCTTTCCTGCATGCCGTTCCCCGAGTCCCAGTGTACCGCGTGCGCGTCCGACGCCGCCTGCCAGGTGCCTGGCGACCTTTGCCTGCCGGCCGACACGAGCGGCAAGACGTACTGCCTCTGGGACTGTTCCCCGGACAGCCTGCACGACGAGGTGAGCCCTGAACAGAAGACGTGCCCTGAAGGCTACTATTGCAAGGAAACGGATTCACAGGGACAGCCCTTCTACTTGTCCGGGACATGCGACTGCCTTGCGGACAACGACGGTGAATCGCGGATATGCGAGGTTTCCAACGATTTCGGCACCTGCCTGGGCCAAGAGACCTGCGACCCGGATCAGGGCTGGGTGGGTTGTACCGCCAAAACGCCCGCGTTCGAGGTGTGTAACGACATCGATGACGACTGCAACGGAATAACGGACGAACTGTACCCTCAGCTCAATGCCCCCTGTTTCGTCGGAATCGGGACATGCAGGGCCGTGGGCGTCATGGTCTGCAACACGGGCGGCGATGACGTGGAATGCAGCGCAGTGCCCCTGGATCCCGTATCCGAGGTCTGCGACGGTCAGGACAACGACTGCGACGATGCTGTTGACGAAGACTGGCCGGACAAGGGCAAGGTATGCACAGAGGGCGTGGGAGAGTGTCACGCGACCGGGACCTGGGTCTGTACGGTGGACGGCGCTGGAGTGGAGTGCAACGCCGAGCCTGGGGTACCGGCGGCAGAGGAGTGTGACGGACTGGATAACGACTGCGATGGTTCGGCGGACGAGGACTGGGCCGACCTGGGCAAGGCATGCACGGTGGGCCAGGGCGAGTGTTTCGCCACCGGAACATGGGTCTGCAACGGTGATGCATCCGGTATCGAATGCAGTGCCGTGGAAGGCACGCCGGGCACAGAGACGTGCGACGGTCTGGACAACGACTGTGACGGCGAGGTGGACGAGGACTGGTCTGAAAAGGGCCGCCCCTGCTTTGTCGGTGTGGGGGAATGCCTGACTGCGGGGACCCTGATTTGCGCGGCTGACGGCGCGGGAATTGAATGCGACGCCGAGCCGGGAGTCGGTGTCCCCGAGATATGCGACGGCCTGGACAACGATTGCGACGGCGCGGTCGATGAGGACTGGGCCGACCTGGGCAAGGTTTGTACGACGGGGCAGGGCGAGTGCCTGGCGAGCGGCGTGAATGTCTGTAAGGTGGATGGCACGGGGATGGAGTGCAACGCTGTTGAAGGCGCCCCCGTTGCGGAGGTCTGCGACGGACTGGACAATGACTGTGACGGCGAGGCGGACGAGGACTGGTCTGAAAAGGGCAAGCCCTGCAGCGAGGGTCAGGGTGAGTGTCTGACCAATGGCGTGAACGTGTGCAAGGAAGATGGTTCAGGGATCGAGTGCGACGCGGTTGCCGGAACGCCGGCGGCCGAAACGTGCGACGGCCTGGACAATGATTGTGACGGCGATGTTGACGAGGATTGGGCCGACCTGGGCAAGGCCTGCACCGCAGGGGTGGGCGAGTGCTTCTCTACCGGCACGTTCGTGTGCCTTGCCGATGGTTCGGGTATTGAGTGCGACGCGGTGGCAGAGACGCCCAGTTTGGAGAGATGTGATGGTCTGGACAATGACTGCGACGGCTCGGTCGACGAGGACTGGGCCGACCTGGGCAAGGTGTGCTCCGCGGGCGTGGGCGAGTGCCGCGTGAACGGCGTCCAGGTCTGCAACGCGGCCGGTACGGGATTGGAGTGCAATGCGGTCGCGGGCACGCCAAGCGCCGAGACGTGCGACGATCTGGACAACGACTGCGACGGCTCGGTCGACGAGGATTGGGCCGACCTGGGCAAGGTATGCACTGCGGGGCAGGGCGAGTGTCTGGCCTCGGGCACCTATGAATGCAGGTCGGACGGAACGGGAATCGAATGCAACGCGGTCGAGGGCACGCCGGACGCTGAAACCTGCGACGGACTGGACAATGACTGCGACGGCTCGGTCGACGAGGACTGGGAGGACAAGGGCAAGCCGTGCAGTGCGGGCCAGGGCGAGTGTCTTGCCAACGGTGTCTATGTATGCCTGCTGGACGGATCCGGGGTCGAGTGCGACGCTAAATCCGGTAGTCCTGCGGTGGAGGAATGCGACGGTC
The DNA here is from genome assembly GCA_013151875.1 of Deltaproteobacteria bacterium. GTDB lineage: Bacteria > Myxococcota_A > UBA9042 > DTJE01 > DTJE01 > JADDHL01. The sequence continues at coordinate 3,056 of JAADHL010000125.1, read as the reverse complement.
TGGACAACGACTGCGACGGCGCGGTTGACGAGGACTGGGAGGACAAGGGCAAGCCGTGCAGCGCGGGCCAGGGCGAATGCCTGACCAACGGCGTGAACGTGTGCAAGGCGGACGGCACGGACATTGAGTGCGACGCGGTTGCCGGTTCCCCAAGCACTGAAAGATGCGACAATCTGGACAACGATTGTGACGGCGCGGTTGACGAGGATTGGGCAGACCTGGGCAAGGTGTGCTCCGTAGGTGTGGGCGAGTGCCGCGTAAACGGCGTCCAGATCTGCAACGCGGCCGGTACGGGATTGGAGTGCAATGCGGTCGCGGGCGCGCCCAGCGCCGAGACGTGTGACGGTCTGGACAACGACTGTGACGGCGTGGTTGACGAGGATTGGGCCGACCTGGGCAAGGTATGCACTGCGGGGCAGGGCGAGTGTCTGGCCTCGGGCACCTATGAATGCAGGGCTAATGGAACGGGGATTGAATGCAACGCGGTCGAGGGCACGCCGGTCGCTGAAACCTGCGATGGACTGGACAATGACTGTGACGGCGACGTGGACGACTACTGGCCCAGCAAGGGCAAGCCGTGCACCTCGGGTCTGGGAGAGTGCCAGGCCAGTGGCGTGAACGTATGTACCGCGGACGGCACTGGATTGGAGTGCAATGCGGTCGCTGGCACACCCAGCACCGAGACGTGCGACGGTCTGGACAATGACTGCGATGGGTCCATAGACGAGGACTGGGCCGATAAAGGCAAGGCGTGCAGCGTGGGGCAGGGCGAGTGTTTGGCGAACGGCGTGAATGTGTGCAATGCGGGCGGCACGGACATAGAGTGCGACGCGGTTGCGGGAACTCCGGTGGCGGAGACGTGCGACGGTCTGGACAACGATTGCGATGGATCAATCGATGAGAACTGGTCGGACAAGGGCAAGCCGTGCAGCGCGGGTGTCGGCGAGTGCCTGGACAATGGCGTGCAGGTGTGCAAGGGCGACGGCAGCGGCCTGGAATGTAACGCGGTGGCGGGCAAGAGGTGCGATGGTCTGGACAACGACTGCGATGGATCCGTGGACGAGGACTGGTCGGACAAGGGCAAGGCATGCACGGCCGGGCAGGGAGAATGTCTGGCGAACGGCGTGAACGTGTGCAATGCGGGCGGCACTGGTATCGAATGCGACGCAGTGCCCGGGACCCCTGTGTCCGAGACTTGCGACGGTCTGGATAACGACTGCGACGGAGATATCGACGAGGACTGGCCCACCAAGGGAACTGTATGCTCCACGGGTCAGGGAGAGTGTGTCGCCAGCGGTGTGTACGAATGCCTGCTGGATGGCTCGGACGTGGAGTGCAGCGCGGTGGCGGGTACGCCTGCTTCTGAAACGTGCGATGGCCTGGATAATGACTGCGATGGGTCCATAGACGAGAACTGGGCCGATAAAGGCAAGGCGTGCAGCGTGGGGCAGGGCGAGTGTTTGGCGAACGGCGTGAATGTGTGCAATGCGGACGGCACGGACATAGAGTGCGACGCGGTTGCGGGAACGCCGGTGGCGGAGACTTGCGACGGTCTGGACAACGATTGCGATGGATCAATAGATGAGAACTGGTCGGACAAGGGCAAGCCATGCAGCGCGGGTCAGGGTGAATGCCTGGCGAACGGCGTAAACGTGTGCAAGGCGGACGGCACGGACATAGAGTGCAACGCTGTTGCGGGAACGCCCGCGTCGGAAACATGCGACGGCCTTGACAACGACTGCGATGGTTCGGTCGACGAGGACTGGCCGACCAAGGGGCAGGCGTGCTCGGCTGGTCAGGGCGAGTGCCTGGCAAGCGGCGTCAATGTGTGCAAGGGCGACGGCAGTGGGGTCGAATGCGACGCAATCGCCGGTACGCCGGGTTCGGAGACGTGCGACTATCTTGATAACGATTGCGACGGCTCGACCGACGAAGACTACATTTCCGGCGGCAAATACTATCTGGATACGGCGTGCGGCAATTGCTTTACGGACTGCACGGCAATCTATGCGTTGTCCAACGCGTACGGAACGTGCGATTACTCGGGAACTCCGACATGCGTGATGAACTGCAACGGCGGCTACTTCGACCTCAACTCGGTGCCTGACGATGGGTGTGAGTTCAATCTGGACGGCGATGCCATATACGTTTCGGGAAATGATTCCGCAGCGGCCGATGACGGCACGTGCGGGCTGGGACCGGTCGGCACGGGTTCCGGCAATCATCCTTGTTTGACCATCAGTCAGGGCTTGGTCAGGGCGGCCTCCGCATCACGAGGCAAGGTGCTGGTCGCTGATGGTCTTTACGAGGAAACAGTCGTCATGGTGAACGGCGTTTCACTGCTGGGCGGATATCGAGCCGACACCTGGGAACGAAATGTTTCAGGAACCAACACGACTCTGCGCGGAAACTCAACGACCGGCAACAACACCATGACCGTCCGGGCCGAGAACATCACCGAGCCGACGACGCTTCAGGGATTCGTGATATATGGCGAAAGCAACTTCAACCCGGGTGGAAACAGTTATGCGGTCTATGTCCGTGACTCGACGTCCGCGTTGACTATTTCCGACAACGTGATCTTCGGAGGCTATGGAGGGGCTGGTGACAACGGAAGCGCTGGTGGTGATGCGGCGGACGGCACCGACGGCGCGGAAGGGGAGGGCACCATCAATCCCAATACATCCAACCTTTCGACTTGTCAGAATCGACCCTACACGCCGGGCAACCAGGGTACTCCGGGGGACGCCGGCTCGAATTATTGTGGCGGGACCGATGTTTCCGGAGGGGACGGTGCTGCGGCGCAATGCCCGAATAATAACGACCAGGAGCCCACCGGTGACAGCGGGCATGCAGCGTCCGGTGGTGGCGCTGCGGGGGTCGGCGGCGTGGGTGGCCATGATCGGCAGAGTAATAGTTTTTGCAGCGCCTTCAACACAGCCGGTTACTCTGCGACCGGACTTCCCGGAACAGACGGCGGCAGGGGCTCTGACGGCGGCGCCGGTAGCGGATGCGCAAACTCGGGCGGAAACGTATTGGCGGGGCACTGGGTCGGC
>JAADHL010000010.1 GCA_013151875.1 Deltaproteobacteria bacterium | reverse complement strand
TGTCCTTCCACAGGCCGGTCACCTTTTTCGTGAAAGCGGTCACCTCCGCGGCGGTCATCGGTTCGCCCTCGGACGGCCTCTTGAATTCGAAAGGCAGCTTGCGCGGAGGGAACTGTGGCTCCACGACATCTTGAACTGCATCGGTCATGGAATCAGCGCCGGTTTCATCAGCGGAGTCGATCACGGCATCTACGGCCGCGTCCCCGGCAAAATCAGTAACGGCATCCTCGGCCACATCGGCGCCCCCGCCTTCCGATCCGCAGGACAAGGCAGCCAGGGCCATGAACAGTGTTCCCAGAATCCATGGCTTCATGGTTTTATCCTCCATCCGAACCATCTCGAACCATACCTTATGTGCCGCTGATTTTCCCTGTTCTTATCCATGCCGGCGGGCAAACCCGCCTGGTTCTTGCGCCTGGGCGTCATTCTTTGGGCAGGGATGTCATCCGGATATTTCCCATCGTAATTTGACGCACCATTTATTCCGTCTTGTTCCGGGGTTATCGGCGTCGTCTTGATCGCGACCGCCGCCGGGAGTTAACTGATCAGGTGGGAGTGGTCGCAAGGCCCTCCCGCCGAAGCCTGAAAGGCCTCCACACGGGGGCCTCATGGTTTCCTCCTCCTGTGCCCTGTTGCGGTCGCGGGGTGATCGCCCTCCCGAATTGCCCCGCGGCCGCCCCCTTCGGGGGTCCGTCAGACGCGCAGTTCGGTTTCCATTTTCAAGAGGCCGTCCTCGTATTTCTTGGTGGACTCGTATCCATAGGATTCAGCGAACCTCAATAACTTGGCGTTGCCGGGATTGACTGTACTGGAGAAACGGTTGATACCGCATGAAATCGCCAGGTTGCCGATCTCTTGCAGCAGCATCCCCCCTATCCCCCGGCCCTGCCAGGGGTCGCCTACGATGATCGCGACCTCGGCCTCTTCCATGTTTTCGGGGTTCCTGTGATAACGGGCGACCCCGACGATCCGCCAGTGATCGCCCGCGTCGATGCAGGCCACGAGCGCCACCTGGATGCACATATCGATGTCGACCAGGCGCTTGATGTGTCGGTGATCCACGCGATGCACGGGCGTCAGGAATCGATTGTAGATGCTTTCCGGACTGAGCGTGTAGAACAGCTCGACCAGCAGTGGTCCGTCATCAGGATCGATGAGCCTCAGGCGTACCTCGGTCCCGTCGGCAAGCCTGCGGCTTATGGGCTCGAAGGCGACTCGATTGGGGGGCTCGGAAGACATGGGGCCTTGATCATTCGGCCTTTGCAGCTTCCTCTTCCTTGAGGACCCTGCGAAGGACCTTGCCCACGGTCGACTTGGGGAGTTCGTCCCTGAACTCGACCAGCTTGGGCACCTTGTACGCGGCCAGCTTGGACTTGCAGTACTCGATGATCTCTTCCTCGGTCGCGGTTTCACCCTCCTTTAGGGTGATGTACGCCTTGACGGTTTCGCCGCGGTGCGGGTGCGGGATGCCCACCGCCGCCGCCTCGAGCACCTTGGGATGCTCGTACAGGACCTCGTCGATTTCGCGCGGATAGATATTGTAACCACCCGCGATGATCATCTCTTTCTTGCGGCCCACTATGTAGAAAAAGCCGTCCTCGTCCATGGTGCCGATGTCGCCGGTATAGAGCCACCCGTCCCGCAGGGTCTCGGCGGTCTCGTCGTCCCGGTTCCAGTAGCCCTTCATCACCTGGGGCCCGTGCAGGATCACCTCGCCCCGCTCGCCGACGGGCATCTCCTTCGTGCCCGTTTCCAGGTCCACGATCTTGGCCTCGGAGTCCGGGAAGGGGATGCCGATGGAGCCGGCCTTGCGGTGCGCCTTGTTCACCAGGGGATTTGCGGTGATGACCGGGGACGTCTCGGTCAGCCCATAACCCTCGGTGATGTTGGCCCCGGTCAGGCCCTCGAACTTTTCCATGACCTCCATCGGGAGGGGCGCTGAACCGCTGAGGCAGCCCTTCAGCGACGAGATATCGATGTTCTTCTCGATTCCCGGGTATTCATTGATCGCAGTGAACAGGGTGGGCACCGCAGGGAACAGGGATGCCTTGCTCTTGGCTATGATGCCGACCAGCTTCGGGATATCGCGCGGGTTGGGGACGCATACCTGGGCGCCCCCAACGTAAATCGCGAGGTTCATGCAGACCGTCAACCCGAACGAGTGAAAGAACGGCAACGCCGAAAGCATGGTTTCTTCGCCGTCCACCACAACAGGGAACCAGGCGCGGCATTGCTGCACGTTGCAGGACAGGTTCCTGTGGGTGAGCATGGCGCCCTTGGACACGCCCGTGGTGCCGCCGGTGTACTGGAGGTTGCACAGGTCCTCCATGTCCCATTCGATTGTCGGCGGGGTCGGGCCGTGACTCGCCAGCAGGTCCTTCAGCCACAACACGCCGGGCTCCGGTGGAACCTTGACCACCATACCCGTCTTTTTTGCCACCAGCGGGAACAGCAGGTTCTTGGGGAAGGGGAGGTAATCCTTGATTCCAGTCAGGATGTAATGCTCGCAGGGCAGTTTGTCCCTGACCTTGCGGGCCGTCTTCATCCACAGGGCGTCCAGAATGATCGCGACCTTGGCCCCTGAATCGTTGAACTGGTGGACCACCTCGCGTTCCACGTACATCGGGTTTGTCATTACGGCGATGGCGCCCGCTCGCAGCACGCCGTAATAGGCGATCACGCACTGGGGGAGGTTGGGCAACTGAATCGCCACACGGTCGCCCTTGACCACGCCCAGGGCGGCAAGGGCAGTGGCGAACCGGTCCACCGAGTCCTTCAACTGGGCGTAGGTCATGCTGAAGCCCTCGAACAGCAGCGCGGTCTGATTGGGGTATTTGGCGGCCGATTCGTCCAATATCTGAGGCAGGGTCAGGTTCTTGTAATCCAGGGACGGCAGAACACCCTCGTCATAGAACTTGTGCCAGCGCTTTTCCTCCATGATGTGGCCTCCTTTCGGGTTTTCGGCAGTTGAACGGACGCGATGATAACAGGTGATTGGAAAACGGTAAACGGTCAGGGGCTTTCTCATCCGGTTTCGGATTTCATCGGAAGCGACCTGAACGAAGGGGTGACCGGGCGACACGAGGCTGCTGCCGGGGAAACCCGGCGATCAGGTGAAGACAGCCAGCAGCATCAATGCTTCAACCAGGTTCCACAAACCGTGGGCGATCATCGGCGTGGCGAGGTCCCGTGACTTTTCGTAGGCCAACGCCAGCGTAAAACCAATGGCCGCCAGGGGCAGCATGTTCACCAGGGACATGTGCGCCGCCCCGAAGATCAGGCCGCTGAGGGCCGCGGCCGGCACGGGCCTCATGCGTTGCCTCAGACGCCCGTACAGGAATCCACGGAACAGCGGTTCCTCGAACATGGGCGCCAGCACCGACACGGACAACAGCATCAAAACCGTCGTGGAACGGTCGGAACCGGTCACAAGGAACACCGCCATGGGGTTTTCGAAGATCCCGCCGCCGTCCCCGAACAGACCCGATGACAGGATTGACGAGCCCAGCATGGCGGGCCATATCATGCAGTACGCGGCCAGCGCCCCTACCACCGCGCGGGCCAGGTTCTCCCTTTGGAACGACCCGTCCAGTCCGACCAGGGTGGACCATCTTTCGTCTGGGGATTTCCTGCCGACTGCCTTGATCAGCCACAGGCCGAACGACCCTGTAACGATATACGTGAGGACCGCGACAGTGGGCAGGGAAACGCCGTCCCTTCCCGCCAGCATCGGCGCCAGCACGCCCACCGTCATGAACATGGCAAGGAAATAGACGAACACCCTGATAATGGGCAGTATTTCCGCCCACCGCCGAACGAATTCCCGCGGATCGTCCTCCTGGCGCATGTCCGCGTCCCCTGGCCCGGGCCGATTAGCCTCGCTGCTTGCCTCCAATCTGATTGCCCATGTCCTCGTCCTGAACCAGAGCAGGGATCCGATTACCATGATCGCTATGGCCAGCAGGCCCAGGGCCGCCCCGGCCGTGACGGTCCTCGACCACCTCTGGTTGGCCGACTGCCTGGCCGCCATGGCCTGCTGCGTCAAACCGGAGGAATCGGCAAGGGCCACGATCACCGGGTCCTTCAGGTGCTCGTCCAGGTCGGATGACCGGATCCAGTCGAGTTCGGTCTGCGACACGGGCCTGCCGGGTTCGAACGACCACTCCACCAGCAGGCGGGCGATAGGGTCGCGGTCCGCCGCGGGCCCCACGAACAGGGGTACCAGTTCAGGCGCGTTGAAGGCCAGGGCGACCGCCGCCCCCCTCAGTCGGTCCAGGTCCGAAGGCATGGGCCTGCGGGCCAGGTCCTCCAAGGGCCTGACCAGAAGGCTGGACATATCCCCCTGATGCGCTTTGTCCCCCTTCCCCTTTTTTTGCTTGTTCTCGACCGGATTGTTTGTGGCCGGGGCGTCTTCGATCGGAACGGTCCGCGCCAGGAACACGAACTGGCGCAGTTCCAGGCTGGTCGCCAGCGTGGGATCGATGGACGCATTGCTGCCGCTGATAAGCGCGCCCACCGCGATTACGTAGATTGCGGCCGCGATCAGGGTCCCATTTCGTCCGATGTTCACGGGGGGATGATAGCAAGCACTAGCCGAATAGCCTATCGTCAGTCGCAAATTGACGATGTAAACTCCCTTGTCCGTGTCTGATTTGAAAAGGAGATGTCATGAATCGGTGGCTATCAGTTCTCTGTTTGTCGGTCGTCATGGTTCTGGGCTGCGGTTCCGGTGGTGGTTCGGGAGCCGGAGACCTGTCGGATACGGCCCAAGATGCGGCCGGTCCGGGCGGGTTCGTCCTTGAGGTCGCGTGCGACGACACGATCGATTCCATTTATTCCGACCCAGGTTCGCTGCCGGACGCCAAGGGGGCGATCATTCGCTGCGCCCCGGACGGCGTCATGACGGCGGCCCAGATCCAGGCTCGCGCCGACGAGATCGGGTACACGGGGAAGCCGCTTGCAAGCGGGGCTCGGGTATACCGGGTGCTGTATCGGACCGAACGCGGCAATGGGGCGCCGGGGTATTCCAGCGCCCTCGTGTACCTGCCGGACGCGCCGCTGGCGGACAAACTGCCCGTGCTGGTGGCATCACATGGCTCCCGGGGCCAGGCGGCAGCGTGCGCGCCGTCCCTGAACGACCCTGCCGCGTCCTATGTCCATATCGACTTCGAGAGGCAGGTCCTGCCCCTCGTTGGCGCCGGATTCGCGGTCATTGCCCCCGACCTGGCGGGGTACGCCAACTTCGGCGCCGCGGGCAATCCGCCGTCCGGCTACCTGTCGGCCGCCGACGAGGCGAAGTCCACGCTGGACGGGGCGCGGGCCCTACGAAACATGGTGCCGTCGAGCCTGACCGGTGACGTCGTAATCACGGGTCATTCCCAGGGGGGCCACAGCGCCTTGAGCGCACTGGCCATGTCCCAGGAGTACGGGGCGGGAGGAAAACTGGCCGCCGTTGTTGCCTATGCGCCGGTTTGGTTCAGTTTCCGAATGGCGGGGTCGATTTTTCTGATGACGGACATGACCATCGCGAATTCGCCGGGAACGGTGGGCGTGGCGGTCTGGTACACCTACACCAGCGGCGAACTCTACGACGGTCCCGGTGGGGGATTGGCGCCGTTCCAGGAGGACAAGCAGGCCGCGATCAAGAAGTTCGTGGATGAGACCTGCTGGAGCAAGTCATATCCGGCCCTGGAGGCCCTGGGCACGACCCTCAACGACATATTCAGCAAGGAATTTATCTCTGCGATCGTGTCGTCCGCGGCCCTGGGCTTCGACTGCAAGGACAAAGAACCGGCGAAGTCCATCTGCGAAAAATGGATCTCCCGGTATCTGGGCGACAGACCGCACATTACCGGCGAGGCCGCGCAGGTCCCCATCCTGCTGGCCTACGGCGGCAAGGACACCACGATCCCGCCTGATCAGTTCCAGTGCGGAATCGACCGCCTGGCCGACGACCAGGCCAACGTCACTCAGTGCTATCTGCCCGAAAGCGGGCATGGGATCCTTCCGGCAATGGCCGGCGAGCACGCCGCGGACTGGATCGCCCACGTGACCCTGGGAACGCCCATGACGACATCGTGTCCGTCGGACAAGATCCTGCCGCTGGACGGCGACGGCAATCCCATTCCCTGCATGAACCCGCCCCCGAACGACTGAGGGAGGTTGACTGTCTTCGGTTGTCGGTCATCGGTCTCAGGTCTTCAGTCGGCGAGCCTCGCCCGCCGCTGGCGCCTGGGTTTGACACTGATTACCCAAAACCCAATAATCGTCGCGGCATTGTGGGACGGCGCTGGACACGGAGTGCGATATGGCCCTGAGGGTCTACAACACGGCTACCCGGCACAAGGATGATTTCGAGCCGCTGGAGCCCGGCAAGGTGCGGATGTACGTGTGCGGGGTGACCGTATACGACGTGTGCCACATCGGGCACGCCCGCGCCTACGTGGCCTTTGACGTGATTCAGCGGTACCTGCGCTGGAGCGGCTACGACGTTACCTACGTGCGCAACTTCACGGACGTGGACGACAAGATCATCGCGAGGGCCAACGAGAAAGGAATTCCCGTCACGGAACTGACCGACAGGTTCATTGCCGAGTTTCACGAGGACATGGACGCGCTCGGGGTCCAGCGGGCGGACATCGAGCCCAGGGTCACGGATCACATCCCCGACATCGTGGAAACCGTAAAGAGGATCGTGGAAAACGGACACGGTTATGTCGAGGGAGGCGATGTCTACTACGACATTACCTCGTATCCAGCCTACCTGGCCCTGTCCGGACGCAAGCTCGACGACATGGTCGCCGGGGCCAGCGAACGGGTGGAGGCCGAAACCGTAAAGCACCACCCCATGGACTTCGCCCTTTGGAAGGCGTCGAAACCGGGGGAGCCCGCATGGGACAGCCCTTGGGGACCGGGGCGCCCCGGCTGGCACATCGAGTGCTCGACCATGAGCAGCAAATACCTGGGTGATGTGTTCGATATCCACGGGGGCGGACAGGACCTGATTTTTCCCCACCACGAAAACGAGCGCGCCCAGTCATGGGCTGCATCCGGCAAGGAGTTCGTCCGGTACTGGTGCCATAACGGGTTCGTGAACGTGTCCGGCGAAAAGATGGCCAAGTCGCTGAAGAACTTTTTTACCATCAAGGACGTGCTCAAACAGTTTCATCCGGAATCGTTGAGGTACTTCCTGTTGACCACCCACTACCGCAGCCCGATAAACTTCACTCAGTCCGGCATTGAAGAGGCCGAAAACCGTGTGGAGTACCTTTACGAGACAGCCTGCGCCGCGCGGACCTTTCTGGGGAAGGTGAACGCCCAGCCGGCCCCCGATGAACTCGAATCGATTCGGGCCCGCTTCAGAAAGGCGATGGACGACGATTTCAATACGGCCGCGGCCCTGGGCGGACTGGCCGATGACGCCCGCTCACTGAACGAGGCCCTGGCGCTTAAGGGCAAAGGACCCGAAAAGTCCGCGCGCGTGGCCACCCTGAACGCCGCCATCCTGGAACAGGGCAAGGTACTTGGCCTGTGTCAGCGCGACATGGACGAAACCCGGGCAACGTGCCAGGCCTTCAAGGTCAGACGGAAGGGTCTGGACAGCAAGGTGATAGACGGCCTGGTCATCCAGCGGAACGAGGCCAGGGCCGCCCGTGACTTCGCGGCCGCGGACGCCGTGCGCGACAGGCTGATGAAAATGGGCGTCCAGGTCATGGACACCCCAGAGGGCACGCGGTGGAAGGTGATCTGAAATGCTGAGAGCGGAATTGGGAAAAGGGGGAAAAAGCTGGGGTCAGACCCCACCAGAAGGACATCTGGCATGAGCCTGCTGAACATCAGGATATATCCGGATTCGGTGCTTACCACCCCGGCGGAGCCGGTGGACGTCGTCGATGACGGGATCCGCAAGACCCTGGAGGATATTGCCGAAACCATGTATGCCGGCAGCGGGATCGGTCTGGCCGCGCCACAGGTCGGCATAAGTCTGAGGTTGATGACCGTGGACGTGCCGTCCGGGGAAGACGATGACGAGGGCAGCGGTCTTCTCTACATGATCAATCCGAGAATTGTGGAAAAAGCAGGTTCGGTTGTCTTTTCCGAAGGGTGCCTGTCGTTTCCGGGACTCGAAATCGATGTGGCTCGCAGCGCTGGCGTCAAGGTCGAATACACTGACATGGAAGGCTTGCCGGCCTTTATCGAGGCGGACGGCCTTCTGGCGATCTGCCTCCAGCACGAGATAGACCACTTGGACGGGATAGTGTTCGTCGACCGCCTGGGCACCGTCCGCCGCAAGCTGGCCCTGCGCGAGTTCAACAAGCTCAAACAGCGGGCCGCCGAGGGATAGTTGGCGTCACGAATCGTATTCATGGGTTCAGCGGACTTCGCCGTCCCATCCCTGCGCGCGCTGAATGACGCAGGGTACGAAGTGCCGCTGGTGGTCACCCGACCAGAC
>JAADHL010000123.1 GCA_013151875.1 Deltaproteobacteria bacterium | reverse complement strand
ACAGGACATCACCCGAAAAATCAGAAGGCGAAAAGCAAGAGCCGCGATTCAAGCGGTGTGGTATCCACAGCCGTTCCTATGTACGGGTACGGGTACGGGCACGCTAGGCTCCAGCCTGGCTGTTCACAGAGTCGGCCTTGATTTTGGGTGCCCCCACCGTTAGTTTGAGCGGGTGGCCCTCAAGGTCTGACAAATGGAATCCTGGAACTTTTCCACAGTGATGGTAACGGCGCTGGGGGGCTTTACCCTGGCGCTGCTGGCGGTTGAGACCGTCAGATTCCTGCGTGCCGGACGGGCCGGGCGACGCGCGCCCAAGACCATGAGGAAGGTCCTGGGGTGGCTGGCGATCCGCGTGGTCATCGGACTGGTTTTCACCGTAGGGGCCACCATGACCGCAGGCGTCATGCAAGGTCTTGACGCCTTGCATCGCGTGGACACCGGGGAGATCGAGGCGCGGTTGAAAGAAAGCCTCGCGAACACCCGCGAGGAGCCCATCAGGTTCGGGCGAACCCTGGGACATGACGGCTTCTTTGTCAGCGGCGCCGGCATCGATCCGGATGACCGGGATCCGCCGGCGAACCTCCAGGGCCGGTTCGTTGAAATGGAACCCGACCCCGGGGACCGCCTGATCTACGTGTTCGGTGGTTCATCCGTGGTGCTCCAGGAGTACAAAAGGACGTTTCCCGCAAGACTTGAAGGCCTCCTCAGACCTGACTACGGGCTGTTCGACGTGTTCAATTTCGGGGCGTGCTCTTTGGATTCGTTTTCCGTGAAACGGCGGGCGATACAGGCCATGCGTCGTCGCAAGCCGGACCTCGTGATCATCTATGCGGGTCACGAAGACTACAACAACCCCTACAGGCAGGTAATAAAAAGCCATTTCTTTCTGATCAGAAACAGCCCCATCCTGTTCGAGATGCTGAAAACCTACTACCTGGGCCTTTACCTTCCGGTTTCAAACCTGCTTTCGAAATACCCGTCCGAGCCGGCCTACTGGGCATTTCTTGAATCCTGGCTGGAACCGACCCTGAATCACTGGCTCCAGGGCCTTGGCCTGATCGATATTCCTCAAAAGGCGTTCGACGGATTCAACCGTGTCATCCTGGATGCGGCCAAAAGAAATTATCTGGCTCTGATCGACGAGGCAAAACAAAGGGGCGTACCGGTCGTGCTGATAACCCCGGTGTGCAACCTCGCGTCAAGGCCCTACGGGATCAAGGACCGGGCTTTAAAACTGTACGATGCGGGTATGGCTGAAAAGCGTTACCGCGAACGGATTGAACTGCTCGTCCAGGCCAGGGACGCGGAGGCGTTCACCTTTGAAGTGAGGGCCAAATCCGACCTCATGGCCTGGTTCAGGGGCCTGGATGACGGAAAAAATGTCTTCACGTTGGACCTGGAAAAACTGCTCATGGAACGTCGGTTCCAGTTTGACGATACGGATTTCGGTGACTACAGCCATTTCAGCAACATGGTCCACCAGGTCGTTGCCGAGGCAATCCTGGATTTTCTGAAGCGCAGGAAGGTGTGTTGCGGCCTGCGCCCCAACGAAAACGACGGGCGGCGGAATCAGGGACGGGACTAGGGCCGAACACGCTTGACTCACTGCATGGAGTTCCGGACAATTCCAATTGAACTTTTTAGAAGAGGTTGAAAATGCGGACCATTCATATCGGCTCGATTTGTCTGCTGTTGGCTGTTTCGTGCGGCGGCGGAGGGGGCGGCGCGTCGTCGGACAGCGGGACCGGCGACATGGTGGATGCCGGCGTGCAGGACCCCGGTACGGTTGCCGATCCTGGTAATCCGCAGGACCTTGGAGCGCACCCGGAAGGCGTCGTGCAGGATGATGGTGTTCAGACTTCAGACCTGCCTTTTTCAGATTTGCCTTCGGAACCCGGCGCGGTGGATGGTTACGATACCGCAGTGAGCGATTCGGGTCCGGATATGATGGTTTCGGATACGACGGGGCAGGATGCGAACGGTCCGGACTCGTCCGGCGCCTGCACCGCGGCCGGGGACTGCGACGACGGCAACCAGTGCACGAAGGACGTGTGCGTGGACGGCAAGTGCATCCACGACTGCCTGGATGGAATGAAGTGCGACGATGGAGATCCCTTCACGATGAAGGACATTTGCGTGCTGGACCCGGTGAGCGACAAATGCCTTTGTCAAGGTGAAACCGAGTGCTCGAACGACAAGGATTGCGACGACGGGAACCAGTGCACCCTGGACGCGTGCGACAAGAACGGAACGTGTCACAACGACTGCACCCCGGACGTCAAGTGCGACGATGGAAATCCCGATACCGTCAAGGATGCATGTGTTTTTTCGGCCACGGGCGAGTGTGCTTGCGCCGGCGTGACCCCGGGTTGCTCGTCTGACGACGACTGCCCGACGACGAACGAGTTCTGCCAGTTTGCCGCCGGCGTCTGTCAGGGGCCCGGCCAGTGCGCCCAGATGCCAAAGTTGTGTCCCCTCGTGTGGGACCCGGTGTGCGGGTGCGACGGCCAGACCTACGGCAACGAATGCGAGGCCGCCAGCGCTGGTGTCTCGGTGGACTACAAGGGCGAATGCGCAATTGCTAAATGCTGGACCAACGACATGTGCGCCAAGGGAGAGTACTGTTTGTTGCCTGCATGCGGCGCCAAGTCCGGTGAGTGCCAGACGAGGCCGTTAATCTGTGTCGAAATATGGGATCCGGTGTGCGGATGCGACGGCCAGACCTACGGCAACGAATGCAAGGCCGCCAGCGCCGGGGTCTCGGTGGACTACAAGGGCCAATGCAAAACAGCGATGTGCTGGACCAATGATATGTGCGCCAAGGGAGAGTACTGTTTGTTGCCGGTATGCGGCTCTAAGTCCGGCGAGTGCCAGATCAGGCCGTTAATCTGTCTGGATGTGTGGGACCCGGTGTGCGGGTGCGACGGCCAGACCTACGGCAACGAATGCGAGGCCGCCTCGGCCGGTGTTTCGGTGGACTACAAGGGCCAGTGCAAATAGAGCTGTGCCGGCATCGTTGCCTCTGAATCCGACTGCTGATAACCTGACATCGGAAAACCGCAAGATGCGAGGTCTGGCCATGCGCGCTCTATTCATGGGATGCTTCCTGGCGGCGACACTGTCCGTAGCGCCCGGGATTGGCTCCGCTGACACCGTGGTGTCCTTGAAGGACCCGGTGCATGACGACGACGGCCCTGGGACCTACAAGTATCCCACGGACCCCGTTTACAAGCCCGGTACCTTTGACATCACTTCCTTCGCGGTAAAGACCCGAGGTTCGGACGTAATATTCAAGGTCACGGTCAGATCCAAGATCAAGGACCCCTGGAACTCGCGGTCGTGGGACGGCAATGGGTTTTCGCTTCAGTTCGCCCAGGTATACATAGATACCGACCACAAGCAAGGCAGTGGTTTCTGCGATGGGCTGCCGGGCCTGAACGTGAAATTCAGGAAGGAGTCCTGCTGGGAAAAGGTGGTGCTCATCAGTCCCCAGGGCAAATCAAGGCTGAAAAGCGAGGTCAAGCAGAAGGCGGCCGCCATGAAGGACGGCGTCGTGTACCCACGGGTCACACGCGTCAAGGGCAGGACCCTGGAGGCCGTGGTCAGGGCAAAGGACCTGGGCGGGCGGCCGGCAAAGGGCTGGGGCTGGCAGGTGGTGATGCAGAGCAACGAGGGATACCCGGGCCGCAACGACCTGCTGACCAGAAAGGTCAACGAATACGCTGGCAAGCACCGGTTCGTGGGCGGTTCGGACTGGAACTGCGACCCCCAGGTGATTGATATCCTGATGGCGCCGGGCGCCGGGACCGAGGCCGAAAAGGAGGCGCAGCACCGGGCGCTGAAGTTCAGATGCAACGAGGCCGATCCGGATAAAAGCCCCTTGGTGGAATTGCCGATGGTGTATCCGTAGGGAGCGATCGGGTATCGTTGACCCTCGATGGAGGCGATGACGGGAAGATATCGACGTCCGTGGGTCTTCCAAAGCCGAACGGATAGGGAATGAAAAACCGGCGAATCCTGGCGGCTTTGACGTTCGTGGCTGCTGCTGCGGTCCCCGTTGCGGCGACGGCGGACATCGCCAACTTCGACCTGGCGGGTCGCCTGTATACCAAGTGGCTGTACCGCAACAACGACAGCCAGGGCGTCCTGACCTACGGCAACCCTTTCTGGCCCGACGACATCGCGGGTGACAACGGCGTCGGCACCGAGTTCGAGCTGAAGGTGTTCGGCAAGGTGTCCCGTTACGTGGACGCCTATGCGCGCATCCAGAGCCGTTTCGGCGAGATGTGGCAGGACTGGTGGGAATCGGGCGAGCGCAAGTACGGCGGCGAACTGAATACGTCCGGCGATTCGGTGGGCCTGAACCGCGCCTCCTACATCAAGCTGCGCGGCACCTGGGTGCGGGCCACGATCCCCTTCATGGAAGGCTGGACCAACACCGTGACCATCGGGTCGTCCGACCTGGGCATGTTCAACCCCTGGTCCATCGGCAAGGTGCGTTACATAGACCGCGACAACGGCAAGGGCATCTTCATCCACGGCCTGGTGGGGGACGGGATCTTTTCGTACGACCTGGCCATGATCGCTCTGCCGAAACTGTACGTGGGCCCCTGGTGGAGCACCGGCATCGGCGATCCGTCGCTGACCCGCCCCTTCTTCAGCCAGGACTGGGCCTACGGGGCGAAGCTGACAGTGGCGCCCGACTGGGGCACGTTTACGCTGGTCACCACCTACACAAACGACATAGAGGTCGACATGACCGACCCGGACGCCGTGGGATCGCTTTACGGCGCCTGCACCGACGACCTGGGCAATCCCATCGCCGGGTGCGAGAAGGACCACGCGGTTGACTACTTCTCGCGATACCAGAATCTGGTGGCGACACTCGAAAGCCAGATTGAGCCCCTGGACTGGCTGTCCGTGAATACCTTGTTCGGTTATTCGATGGGGCGCATCGACCCGCGGCTCACCGCCAACGGCGTGGCCTTGAACCAGGGTGTTTCGCCTGTTGTCTACAAGGACACGGACAGTTACGCGGTGAGGGCGCGCGTGGAGTTCGCGGACCCATTTGACGTGGGTCTGTCGTTCAAGGTCGAGTATTTCAACATCGGCGAGGACTGGAACTCGATATTCGGGGCCAGGCGCGAGGCCGACGTGTTGCTGACCGATGGGCTGGTGGAAGGCGTGCAGTTGCCGACACTGAATCTAGCCAATGAATTCATCGACTTCGACGAGGATTTCGTGGAGTCCTGCATAGGCTGGCACGGCGGCACGGTAATGGCCCTGTACGCCCGCGACGCCCTGGACGTCGATATCGAAGGCACCTACATCTATTACAACACCAACTCACAGAACAGGGACGTGGACCAGACGTATCCCGACTTCCTGCACAGTGATGGGTTCACGGACACCGATCTGTACGACTACGCCAACACCACGGACAGGGGTCGCGATCCGCGCAGCGTGTATCGCCGCAACCAGGACAGGCGGACCGTCATCGCTGTGCTGAACCTGCGCTACATCTTCGATGCGCTGGAGGGCATCGAGCTGTCCGGAAAGGGCAAGTTCATCTGGGACCGCGATTATCGCAGCCACACCACCGTGGATGACGACTACGACGGCAGGATCTGGATGGGCAGGGTGAAGCTGGGCATCGGCGTGGTGGAGGGGCTCAAGATCGAGCTGGGGGGCCAGTTCGACTGGTGGGACGAGGCAAACCGCAAGGGCACGCTGGAGCAGGGCTACGGTGACGACCGGACCTGGAAGGCAAAGGCATTCGGGGGCCTGACCTTCAATTACGAGGGCCTCAAGTTCCATTACAGACTGGAGTATCTGCACAAGGATCAGGCGCGGGAAAGGGACGTGAATCAGGTATGGAAGGTGTTCAGGTCCAAGGCTTCATTGGAGGTCAACTGGTGAGAGGGGCGAGCGTAAACGGCGCACGAAGCGCGTCCGTAACGGTGTTCAACCCAAGCGTGGCGAATGAAAGGCCTTTCATCCTCAGTCTGATTGCGGTCTTCGTTTTCTTCGGCTGCGGCCTCGAAGGCCCGATAATCAATCGCGCGACACGCGACCGGAGCACCATCCTTCCAAAGGCCGCTGACAACGTGATCACGGGGGCCGTGGAAGGCGCGCCGGACGGGACGCGGGTCGAGGCGTTTTCCGCGGGAGGAGAGGCGCTTGAAGGCGTGTTCGGCATCGTGGACCAGGGTCGTTTCGAGGTGCGTTTCCCCGGCAACACGGAATACACGGGCGTGGCGCTGCAGGCGCGTTGGAAGGGGGGGCAGGCCCTGGCCCTGGTCCCGGCTCTTCCCAAACAGTTGTCGGTGCTGGACGCGGAACGCGTAATCGACCTGGGCCAGGACGCCGAGGGCATGAGTCCTTTGTCGGCGCGGTCCACGGCCTTCACCCTGGTGCTGTGGGGCAAGGCGATATCCGAGGGGAAAGGACCAGCCGGCCTGTCCGCGGACGTGAT
>JAADHL010000362.1 GCA_013151875.1 Deltaproteobacteria bacterium | reverse complement strand
CTTGCCCGTTACCGGCACGCACATGACGGCCTTGATGTTCTGGTCCGTGATGCTGTCGCCTTTCGTGAACCTGGGGTCGTCCAGAGCGTTGTTGCTGAGTGCGCTGACTCCTTTGGCCATGACCTCTTCCACGACCGTTTTGCTGACCTGGATGTTGGAGTCGGGCACGTTTCCCGAGCGCTGGACAGCCGCCGGCTCTATGCTGCCGCTGTCCGGGTCCCTGATCAGGAGGGCGGCCCGCTCGGCGCCGCTTACTTCCAGAACTGAATCGATGATGGTTTCATACAACGCGCTCATGTCCTCGGCCGCGTTGATGGCGCCGCCCACCTTGAACAGGGCCTGGAGCCCGGCGTGGGCCCGCACTACCTCCTCGGCCTTTCCGGTCGGGATGTCGGGCAGCGCGGTCATAAGCTGGGTCTTGTCGACGTTTACGACCCGTTGCCGGAATTCGCCGGTGGGGCCCTCCTGTACGAGGTCCAGAGACGACTGACGACGGACAGCGCCCGATCCCTGTCCCCTCATGGTCACTTTCAGGACCGCCAGACCGATGCCTATGCGGTCGCCGGATTCGAGGAGGCATGCGTTGACCTTTTCATCGTTCACGAAAGTGCCGTTGGAGGAACCCAGGTCGCGCAGGATCACACGGTTGCCTTTGTTTTCGACGGCACAGTGCCTGCGGCTGACGCCTTTTTCTGCCACCTGGAACATGTTCCCTTCCGAGCGGCCGATCGTGACTGCCCCACCCCGCGTTATCTCGCGGGTTTTGCCGGTTTCACGGCCGGAGATTACTGTCAGTACCACGATCATTGAAACCAGACGGACTTGGATTGCAACTGAGTCTAGGCCGCCCTCACAACTGGGTCAACCATCGTTGAGTATGCGTTCCTGACGCGTTACGATTCGTCGGAGTCGAGTGGAGCAGTGATGTGGGCACTGATTCAGGTAAGCGACAGCCGGAGATATTCGATTCAGCCTTATTGGGGCTGGCGACCTTGATGGTGGTTGGGATCTCTGCGTGTGCATCGTCCGGCACGGATGATCCCGGCGGCTTGGATGCGGTCGACAGGGCCGATATCACGGATAGCGCCATGGACGAATCCGCAGTGGATCCCGGAGGCGAGACTGGCTCGGACCAGGGCACCGACTATGGCGGCGACGACGCACAGCCGACGAAACCGGGTGTCGATCCCGCCATGTTCACCTTTTGCCACGACATGGACCCGGCCGCGCCTGGCGAGGCCGTGAGCATCGGCTATCACAACGGGGACCTGAAGTACCATGTGTCGTCCCAGGAACCAGGTGACAAGGAGGCAGTGCAGTTCAGGCCTCTGCACCCGTTCAGGGTTGAAAGCGTGACGCTTCATTTCATGGGTACGCCGGGGGCGGGCAAGGTGCGGATCGTGGGTGACTACGGCGGCAGCCGCCCGGACGAGGAAACAGACCTTGTGCCGCCGAAGGACATCCTGGTAGCCGACATTTCCCAGCCATACGTACTGGACCTGTCTGGTGAAGGCCTCGTTGTCGAACCTCCAACGCGGTTCTGGGTCGTCTACTATCATGTGGACGGCGGGATGTTCCTGGCCCTGGACACCGGCGACGACCCTGGCGACGACTCGCACTCGATGTACTGGAACGCAAAGCAGATCGAGCAGTGGAAGAAGGAAGGCCAGGCATTCAAATGGGGCGGGTTCGACGGGAACGACTACGGTGTTGAAGTGCAGGGAGAGTACATCTGCAAAGTGGAAGAAAAGGTGTTTGCGGACCGTACCTCCGAACTGCCGGCGTTCGCGGGGCGCAAGCCCGGTCGCATGGTCATCGGGGACGTGGATGGTGATGGTTGGGACGATGTGCTGGGGGTACGCGGGGGCCAGCCTCTGGACGACGAAACCGGTAAGCTGGCGACCGGGGGGCAATTCCTGCTCAGGAACAACGGCGCTTTCCATTTCGAGGACATCAGCGACGGGTGCGGGCTGGTAGGCACCGGGATAACGCAGGCTCAGTTCGCGGATATCGACGACGACGGGGACGTGGACGCCTTCGGCGGCGCCTACGTGAACCTCAGCGACATGGACAAGGACAACGGCAAGCGCAGTTCCGTCTTTCTCAATGACGGTACCGGGGTATTCACCGAGGTTGCGGAAAACGGGGTCGGCTACGAGGCCCCGGTAGCAGCTGCCGCCCTGTTCGATTACGACGGCGACGGTTTCCTGGACCTGTATCTTGGGGCCTGGTTGCTGAAATACCCTCAGCCCGGCGCGTCCCCTGACAAGCTGTTCAAGGGGGTGGGCGACGGGACCTTCAAAGACGTAACCGCCGAGGCAGGGATCCCCACCGAGCCGTTCAAGGCCAGCCCGTGCTATGGGGTAATGCCCGGCGATTACAATGGGGACGGCCTGCCGGACATATACGTGGCCAATTATGGGTACGCCGCGAACGCCCTGTGGAGCAACAACGGGGATGGGACGTTCACGAACAGGGCCAAGGCCGCGGGCGTGAATTACGTGGTCGTGGATCAGATGGACGGCAGCGGCGGCAACGGGTTCGGCGGGGACTGGGGCGACATTGACAACGACGGGGATCTGGACCTGTTCGTGGCAAACATCGCGCACCCACGTTACCAGCCTTGGTCCGACAGGTCCGTGTTGTACCGGAACCTGGGTGGCGATGAGCCGAAATTCGATGTGATCACCGGGGAAGCCGGCATCATCTATGACGAAGGGGACATTGACGGCACTTTCGTGGATTTCGACAACGATGGGCGTCTGGACCTGTTCACATGCCCTGTTTATCCCCACCATTACGCGCGGCTGTACCGGCAGAAAAAGGACGGGACCTTCGCGGAGATAACGTATTTCACGGGAATTTCGGTCCACGAGTGCCAGTCGAACACCTGGAGCGATCTGGACCACGACGGGGACTTGGACCTGCTGGCGGTTTCCAGGCGCGAGGGCGGAATCCCCTACGTGTACGAAAATCTGGTCGGGCAGGACAATCATTTCGTGGCGTTTCGGCTGGAGGGAAAGCCATCGAACAGGTCCGCGATCGGGGCCTGGGTAATGGTCACGACCGGCGAGACTACTCAGATGCGGGAGGTCAAGGCGGGCAGGAGCCACAATGGTATGGGATCCACCCTGGTGCAGCATTTCGGGCTCGGCGCGGCTGACCATGTGAGTGGCGTTCAAGTCCGATGGCCCTCTGGAAATGTGCAGGCATTCGGTGCCTTGGCGGCCGATAGGTTCTATGGTCTGAGCGAGGGGGATGAGTCCCCGCAGGAGTTGGATTGGTGACGCGCGGGTGTAAGCCCGCGAAGAGAAATGTTGCCGGTGAGACAACCGGCGCAAGTGCGCCGGCGTGGGTGTAAGCCCGCGTAAAGACAAAAGGAGTGCAAAAGATGTCACATTTGAGCGGAAAATTCGTGTGGTTCGAGGTGATGACCCACGACATCGACAAGGCAAAGGCCTTTTATACCCAGATGTTCGGGTGGGAGGTCGAGGAAATGAGCATGGAGGGGGGATTCGTCTATTCGGCCTTTAGAAACGGAGGAGCCAATTTCGGCGGACTGTTCCCGATGGACAAGAGCATGAAGGACGTGCCCCCGCACTGGCTGGGATATCTGTCGGTGGATGATGTCGATGAAACCGCAAAGAAGATCGAATCCGCGGAAGGAATGATCGCCGTAGAGCCCATGACGGTGCCCGGCGTGGGGCGGATGGCCCTTGCCCTGGACCCGGAGGGCGCTCGGTTTTCAGTGTTCGCGGGGCAGCAGCCGGACCCGCCGGACGACCAGGATACCGAGATTGGCGGAATCTGCTGGTGTGAACTCTGGTCCAATCTGGCCGATGCCGCCCTGAAGTTCTATTGTGGTGTGTTCGGTTACGATTTTGAGGAGTTCCCTACCGAGGGCGAAGGTAAATATTATGTACTGAAGACGGGTGACAAAACGCGCGCCGGCATCATGCAGTCACGCACCCCGGGAGTACCCTCCAACTGGGTGCAGTACGTTTCGGTCGAGAACTGCGACAATGCGGCGGACAAGGCGCGTTCCCTGGGCGGAAAGGTGCTGTTTGATCCCGTCGAGATGAGGGGTGTGGGCAGGTTCACTGTGATAGAGGACCCGGAAGGGGCGGTGATCGGCATCATCCAGCAGACCTGAGGGTATCAGGAAATATGGCCATAATTGCATGCAGGCAGGGCGACCCACGATCCGGCGATGTACAAGACCTGCCTTGGGTGACAAACGCTCCGGTGAGCGTCACCGGTCTCATCCAACGGGAACATTGATGCAGATGTTGCTGCCGACTCCCAGACCAAAGCATGTCCATCCATCCGGACATTCGGCCTGGATAAACGGCGTGGAGCAGGTCATGGTGCAGATCTTGGCCCCACTAATTATGATGTCCTTGCACACAAGGCCTGGATAGCAATCCTCGTCAGTCTTGCACGACTTGCCGAACTCTTCGATTGGAGGCAGATCCCCGCACTGACCCGAGGCGCATACTTTGTTGTCCGGACATACCCCGCATGAACCGCCGCAGCCGTCGGATCCGCACTCTTTTCCAAAACAGTCCGGCTCGCAGGCGCCGCAGCAGGCATCATAGTCAGGGCAGCAGTCGCCGTTTTTCACACACACTGAATCGCAGTAACACGATCCGACGCCCTTGCCGCCGCAATAGCCCTCGCAGGTCTTGGATGGATCGACCCCACATCCGCCGCCACCCACGCATTTTCCATTGTTGCACGTTTCCCCGACGCCACATGAACCGCAGGATCCACCGCAACCGTCGGATCCGCATTCCTTGCCCGCGCAAGAAGGTTCGCAGGTCCCGCAGCAGGCATCAAAGTCAGGGCAGCAGTTGCTGAACATCGTGCAAAGAGCGCTGCAATCACACCCCCCAGTGCCGGAGCCTCCGCACAGGTCCTTGCAGGTGTTTGACGGGTTTGCGCCGCACTGCGCCCCCCCCTGGCACTTGCCCTTATTATCGCAAAACTGTCCTGCCGGGCAGGTCCCACAGACCCCCCCGCATCCATTGTCCCCGCACTCTTTGTCAGCGCAGTCAGGTTGACACGAGCACTGGGGCGCCTCGTCGGTCTGTCCATCGCAGTCGTTGTCCAGGCCGTCGCACTTGAATTCATCCGGCTCGTACTGCGGGTCGTTTGATTGATAGACCTGCACCGTGCATTTCCAGCCGTCCGCCCCGAAACATTGCTCGAAAGAACCCTTGCACACGCCGGTCTGCTTTGGGCAAGGCCCGCCTCCGACAATGTCCACGCTCTCGTCGGTTTGTCCATCGCAATCGTCGTCGGCCCCGTTGCAGACCTCCTGCGGCGGCTTTCCGCAGAATCCGCAGGCATTCTGCTGACAGCAGGTGCCGTCCACGCAACTCCCGTTCATGCAATCCGAGCCATCCCCACAGTGCTTGCCGTCCGGGCAACCTTCGCATGGTCCGCCGCAGTCCACGTCCGTTTCGCCCTGGTTCCTGGCGCCGTCCGTGCATGAGGGCTCCTCGCAGACCCCGTAATAGCAGTTCTGGGACAGGCAATCCGTGTTGTCCTGGCAGAACTTCGTCAGCGCGCAAGGTGGACATGACTGCCCCCCGCAGTCCACGTCGGTTTCACCAGGGTCCTGTGTGAGGTTCTTGCAGGTTTCGGGGCTCGAGCAGAACCCTTGATCGCAGATACCGGACTTGCAATCGTTCCCCGAATTGCACGCCTGACCGAACAAGCACCCTTCACACGTTCCGCCGCAGTCGATGTCGCTTTCAGTTCCGTTTTTCTTGCCGTCGTCGCACGAGGCGGGTGTGCCGCATTTACCGTTTGAACACACCTGTTCCGCCGGGCAGGTGCCGCATGACCCCCCGCATCCATTGTCCCCGCATTCCTTTCCGTCGCAGTCGGGGGCGCAAACCCCTTCACACTGGCCGGTGGTCTGATTGCACGTCATCCCGCTCAGACAGGTTCCGCAAGACCCCAGACAACCATCCGGGCCGCACTGCCTGCCCGCGCAGTCCGGGACGCAGGTTCCGGTGCACACGCCAAGGAAGGGGTTGCACGTCATTGTGCCGGGGCATTCACCGCATGACCCCCCGCAGCCATCATCACCGCACTGTTTGCCCGCGCACGCGGGCACGCAGTCCTGGGTCGGCAAGTCCAGGTTGCTGATGATGTCGCTGTTGCCGCCTCCGGTGGATGAACATGACACGGCCAGCACCACCAGAGCCGCCAGAGAGGCCAGTGTTGTTCCCCTCATGATTTACCTCTTCAAAAGTTTCCGGGAGAAATCCTATTGTTTTGACCCGTGGGAGGCAAGCGCTTACATTATTCCCAAATCCACCGCCTGCATCGCGAGTCGACGACGGCTACGGCACTTTGGCGGCGTTGGCTTCACCAATTTGGTGCTCGGTGCTCGACGTACATCCAGTACGCCTGTGCCCAAATCGGCTTGCTGCCTTGCCAAAGCACTCGTTTCCGCCGTCTCTGACGCAGATTTGACGGTGGATTTGGGTTATTTTGCGATCATGGCCATTTGACCATGGGCTCGTGCCTGGAGGTCATTTGCCCCAGCGGGCCGGGTCGGCCACCACGTCGCAGTCCACCAGGCGGGTCAACATCTCGTTGCGCCACGATGAAGCGCAGTATTCCAGCAGATAGGCAATCTCGGTGGGCCTGACGGCCGTGCCCCTGTCGGGCTTATAGGGGAACTCGCCATCGGGCACGGATTCGTCCCATGGGTCCCAGTAGGGCCAGTCCCTGTAGTGGTCGGCGCTCAGCAGGTACTGTTTTTGAATAAGACGGGCCTCCTCGGAGGTCAGCGGCAGGCCGGCCGAGGCTGCGACAATCAGGGTAGCGGCGACGTCCGAGTCCCAGACATTACTGTCGCGATTGGGCATGTCCGGGTCGTGCATCATACGGTCTGCTCGCGAAATCCAGCCTTGCAGAAGGGCTTTGGCGTCTTCAGTGTCTCCAGCGGCCAGGGAGTTGGCCACGGCCGCCGCGTGAAAGTAGCGGATAATGGCGTAATTGAAGTAATGGCCTGTGGTGGCAATCTCTTCGTAGGCTCCACCGGACCCGTCCAGACACTGGTTGTCCAGTGGTTCCCCGTAGGCGATCAGGGCCGCGTTCAGCTTGCCGTTGCACTCTGCGTTGGGGATGAATTCCTCGTACATGACGAGGCTTGCAAGGTCCTTGATGGCCCCGTCGTCGTTGGGCACGAATGTCTGGCCGTTCTCTTTGGTGCGGATCAGGTAGCCGCTGTCCACAATGTCCTTTGCGAATCCTCGCAGATACTCCAGGGCCAGGCCTGCGGCGGCCTTGACATCGGCGTCCGGCGCCTCGTTCTTCAGTCGCATCAGCAGGGGCACCGTACGGAACATGTGGGGCACGTCGTCCTTGGATCGCTGGTTTCTGACCCACATGCCGGGCCAGTAGGGATTGTCCACGTTGGGGATGGTGGATGCATTCCAACTGTGAACGACCTTCTGCTTTACCGGATCGTAGTCCACCTTCACGTGCCGGCCCGGCTCGATATCGTACTCCTGGTTCGTGGTGAAGATTGCCCGCGCCTGGATGTATTTTATTACCGGGTTCTCGCCGCCCCATTCCATCCCCTTTGACAGCGCGGCAAGGCCCTTGCAGTATTGTTCGACCAGCCATTTCGCGTCCTCGTCACCGGACATCAGGTACAGGGCGATGGCGTTGTTCAGCACCTTGCAGGTCCGCAAAGTGATGTTGTCCGCACCCCCGTAGTGCTGGAATGTGATGGTGTTTCCCTCCTTGATGCTGCGCGTGTCCTGCCACCACAGGGCGTAATCGTCCTGCCCTTCGGGGTTCGAGGGATGGACCCCGTGGCTGTGCCACTTGACCCACCGGAAGTATTCCGTGTCCTTCCAGAATCCCGTAATGGCGCGTGTGAACTCGGTGATTTCCGCATCGGTCAACGGCTCGCCGAAGTCCTGGCGTTCCAGTTCGAAGGGCAGAGGTGAAACCCATGTTTCGCCGTTGATCTCGTCACCCAGCCCCGTGTCCCCGGGCATTTCCGTCAGTGTGTCGGCGACCCCGTCTTCCATGATATCCAGGGTTACTGGTCCGCTGTCTGTCGCGTCGATGACGTCCCGGCTGCCATTGTCGCAACCCGGTAAAATGCACCCGATCAAAATGACAGCCGCAACCACTGGAGCCTCGTATTGTCTTTTCATTGGTTCTCCGGTCAGAGTCATCGGCATATTGAAACATATCGCCCTTCGCCCGTCACTGCCATGACCGCCATGACCGGATTGGAAGAATGGAATCCGTACCCTAATCCACCGCTTCGACGAAATGTTAGACTGCCTGACTGATACATCGTTTTTGATAGAGGATTCCGAATCCATGCAGAAGGCATCCGATGATCGAAGGGCCTTTCTGACGGGTCTCTTCCAGGCGGCGGTGGACGCGGCCGATCCTCGCAACGTGCTGGCTGCGCACCTGCCTGACCCGAGCGCCGGCCGGACCGTCGTGATTGGTGCGGGCAAGGCTTCCGCTCGAATGGCGCGGGTGGTGGAAGAGCATTATGAAGGTGAGGTGACTGGGGTGGTCGTCACGCGGTACGGTCACGGCGAACCGTGCCAGCGCGTCGAGGTGCTGGAGGGGGGGCACCCGATTCCGGATGACGCATGTGTCAAGGCATCCCTCCGGATCATCAATGCAGTCAGGGACCTGGGCCCCGAGGATCTGGTGCTGTGTCTGCTTTCCGGTGGCGCTTCTTCCCTGTTGACCCTGCCCGCGCAGGGTCTGACCCTGGTGGACAAACAGGACATGACCGCCGAACTTTTGCGATCCGGTGCCTCCATCGCGGAAATAAACTGCGTTCGCAAGCACCTTTCAGGCATCAAGGGCGGACGGCTTGCATTGGCTGCCTTGCCCGCGCGTCTGGTCACTCTGGCGATTTCCGACGTGCCTGGAGACGACCCGTCCACCATCGCCTCCGGCCCCACGGTGGCCGATCCGACTACGTTCGAAGAGGCGGCCCGCGTCCTTGGACGCTATCCCGTGACAGTGCCCGAGGCCGTTGCAAGGCATCTGCTTTCAGCCGCACAAGAGACGCCCAAGCCGGGTGATCAGCGAATCAGCCGGGCGGAGTTCCGTCTGATCGCCACGCCTTTGCAGTCCCTGGAAACGGCGGCCGCCGCCGCGCGCCAATCAGGTGTCGAGCCCTACATCCTGGGTCCTGCGATCGAGGGCGAGGCGCGGATGACGGGGTACGCCCACGCCGCTATTGCACTGAAACTGGCCGGGGG
>JAADHL010000235.1 GCA_013151875.1 Deltaproteobacteria bacterium | reverse complement strand
AGGTAAGCACTATCCGGTTCTCGTCCGTTTCCATGCCGCTGCCTGACCCAGCCGGCTTGCCTCCGATATACACCTTAACGGCAAACGCCCCGGCCAACCCTGAATAGAAACCCTGGCCGTCGATGACGATGTGGTCCCCCGGGGCCGCAACATGGGGCTGAAAGGTATATATTTCGGGCTCGGACGACAGACTGGAGGCACGCCTTTCACACCCACCGGTGGACAGGTTGCACACCTCGCCGGGTCCGCAACCATCCACCCGACGGCAAAACGAGGGCGACGTGGGCGTATCAGGAGTTGCGTCGCCCACTGAATCAGAACCCTTGTCGAGACCGGCGTCCAATGCGCCGTTATCCAGAGCGTCGATATCCATGTCATCAGCCAACGGCGCGTCATCGTAAAGCGAACCAGGGTCCACTGGCGCCGGATCCCCATTGCCTCCAGCGTCCGCGACGTCGGCTTCGACCAGATCGCCGGGAATCGGTCCCAGGTCGTGACCACCGTGCTCGTCCCCGGTGCCCGTGGCGGACCCGCAAGCAAGGAAGATTCCCGGAATCAGGATGGCCAAGGCAGCATTTCGCCGGTTCATCAAGCCTCCTTCATGCCATCGATGACACCATTTGATGATACCCCAAAATACCCCTGCCGGGACTCGGGGGCAGGTTCTGGACGACGAGGCGCGTCTTGAAAATCGACTCCTGAAAATCAACCTGGGTTCTCGCCCTTGGGTTTCCATCCTGCTGAATTCATTGGTATCCTTTACCGACTGATGAATCGATTCCGTTTGAACGCATCCAGAAACCGTGGTTTCAGGGGGAGGTGTCGTGTTCAGCTACGTGTACATGAAAATCCTCGAATCGCAGCCTCGCCGGTATGACAGTGGCATCAACCTGCTGTCCCTTGGACAGTCGGAGCGGGTGAAAAAACGACTTGTTTCGGAAAATGTAGTCCGGGGAAGCCGGGTTCTGGATATCGGATGCGGCACCGGAACGGCGGCCGTGATGGCGGCAAGGGCCGGGGCCAAAGTTACCGGTTTCGACATATCGGCGCCGATGCTCGCAATCGCGCGCGACAAGGCAGCGGCGGCAACGACGGCCGATCAGATCGAGTTTATCGAGATGGGGGTTTCAGGCATGGACCGGTTCGCCGCCGACAGCTTTGACTTGGTCATGTCAACGCTCGCCTTTTCCGAGTTGTCTCTTGACGAGCAGAACTGGACCCTGGAGCATGCCTTTCGAATCCTCAAAACGGGCGGCAGACTGGCCATTGCGGACGAGGCGCGGCCTTCCACGGCGGGCAAAAGGCTGCTGCATGGCCTCGTGCGCATTCCCCTGGCGGCGCTCACATTCGCGCTCACCCAGACAAGCACGCGCGCCGTGGCGGGACTTCCCCGGTTGGTTCGGCGGGCCGGGTTCACAGTCGATACCGAAGAACGCAGCCTGCTGGATAGTTTTCTGTATCTCGTGGCCAAAAAGGAGGCAACACGACCATGAAACCCGTCGCATGGATCATTGCCTACCTGGCGCGCTGGTTCCCCCACCGTGCGCCCACGGGCCTGTTTCCGTTGGGCCGGCCCGACGCCGATTCGCCCGTCTTGGTCACGGCCAATTTCACGCTGACCATCAAACGGGTCCGCAAGGCGCTGGCGGGTAGGAGCGTGTGGCTGCTCGTGACCAATTCAGAGGGAATCAACGTATGGTGCGCGGCCGCCGGGGGAATTCTGACTGAAAACCGCGTAATTGATGCGATCAAGGTCTCGCGGCTATCCGAAAAGGTCCGGCGCCATGAGGTCATCCTGCCTCCGTTGTCCGCGCCCGGAGTGGATCGCAAAGCAGTACGGAGGGAAACAGGATTCAGGTGCAGGTTCGGTCCTGTCTACGCCCGGGACATTCCAGCCTATCTGGACGCGGGAAAGAAAAAGACGGAGGCCATGCGCCGATTCGACTTCGGCTGGAGGCACCGGCTGGACATGTTCGTGCCGATGAACCTGCCGATCTACCTGGCCGTTGCTGTTGTGCTCTATCTGGCGGAACCGGCTCTCCTACCCGGTTTCACCGCCCTGTTCTGGACGGCCGTTGCCTTCCTGTATGTTTTCATGGACTGGATTCCGGGCCGCACGGGTTGGGGGCAGGCCATGCTTTCCGGCCTTGTTTTCGCAATCGCGCAGGCGGCCTTGGACTGGTACTCGCTTGGAAATCCTCTGGCTCACTGGGGCCGGCTGCTGGCCGTTCTCATAGTGTTTTTCGCCGCGGGTTTCGACCTCGCTGGAATCCTCTCGCCCAGGACTTCGGACGCAGAGAGGCTGATGAGCAACCTCGGTTTCAGGCGATTCGGGTCGCTTTTCGTGGAAAAGGAGACCGGCCGGGTCGCACTGGACCGCCCGAAGTGTCATGGATGCATGACCTGCTCGGACATCTGTCCGGTAGGGGTGTTCAATGGTCTTGATGAAGAAAAGAAGATGCTCTTCAAGGATCAAGGGGCGTGCTTTGCCTGCGGCGCCTGCGTGAAGCAGTGCCCGGAAGACGCCTTGTCCCTCATAGGCTGAAAGGGCCGGACGGCGCAGATTGGCGGACATCTGATATCCTGCCTGCAACGGCGGATGAAAGGAGTTTCTGATGGGCGGAAAGATCATCTTGATAACCGGGGCGACCAGTGGGATTGGGCGCCACGCGGCCCTGTACCTGGCCGGGCAGGGACACCGGGTCTTTGCCACGGGACGTCGCACGGATGCGCTGAGGGAGCTTGAAGCCGAGGCCGGGGACCTGCCGATAGAGGCCCTGGAGTTGGACGTGAACGACGACGAATCCATAGCAGCGGCAGCCGCAAAGGTCGCCGCGCGGACCGAAGGATACGGATTGGATGTCCTCATAAACAACGCGGGATACGGAAAGTTCGGACCCGTGGCGCTGGTCGACGAGGCAGAGATGCGCGGCCAGTTCGAAACCAACGTGTTCGGACTGGTCAAGGTCACGCAGGCATTTCTGCCGGCGATGCGCAAGCGCGGGAGCGGACGCGTGATAAACGTCAGCAGCATGGTGGGTAGGGTGGCCCTGGTCCTCCAGGGGGTCTATTGCGCCACCAAGCACGCGGTGGAGGCCCTGTCGGACTGCATGCGGCGCGAGGTCGCCGGTTTCGGAGTACGTGTCATCCTGGTGGAGCCGGGCATGATCCGTTCGAATTTCGAATCGACTTCCGGATCCGACATGAGCGTGTATGACGATGATCCCATCTATGGTCCGGCGGTTCGACGCTACGCTGAAGAAGTGAACCGGATGTACAGGTTCGCCCCCGGACCCCGGCCGATCTCGCGCACAATCGCCAGGGCCGTCAGCGCAAGACGCCCTCGGGCCCGCTATGTATCGCCCTCGTACAATGCGATTGTGCTGTTTTTCATGAGGATCCTGCCGACCCGTCTGGCCGACGCGATTTTCAGAAAGGTCGCCGGGCTGTAGGCAATGGGCCGGAACGGACAAGAGTCCGGCGCTCCACAAATAATGTACAATCTTTTCGCTTTTTCGATGGAGGGTCCCATGAAGGGTCTGTTGCGTTCAGCGATGACGGTGATTCTTACACTGGTCTGGGCATGCGGCAGTGGAGGCACCGGCGGGACGAGTGACGTCATCGGCGGTCCGGACGGAACAACTGGATCCGTCATCGTCGAGACGGAGGTTTCCACACATCAGGTGGATGTTGGAGCGGACGTGACAGTGACCTGCACCGTTACGCGGGACGGGCAG
The DNA here is from genome assembly GCA_013151875.1 of Deltaproteobacteria bacterium. Taxonomy (GTDB): domain Bacteria; phylum Myxococcota_A; class UBA9042; order DTJE01; family DTJE01; genus JADDHL01. The sequence continues at coordinate 2,841 of JAADHL010000235.1, read as the reverse complement.
CCCATCCAGGCCGCCGTGAATATCGTCGTGGGCGGGACCACGCAGTACGTCATCGACGGCGAAAAGGTCTCTTTCGACCAGGCTGGTGAATACACTGTGGCGTGTGAGGCCTCGGACATGGGCATCACCGACGACACTCCAGAGACGATCGAGGTCGGCGCCGACAGGGCCGTGGCAATTGAAACCGACCTGGACCCGGCCAGCATCGCAGCGGGTTCGACCGCTATCGTGACGTGCGCGGCCACGAACGCCATGGGAAACCCAGTGGCGGTGGTCGCAGCGGTGGACGTATCGCCGTCGGAAGGCGTCCAGACGACCGAGGGGGACAAGGCGGGCACGTTCACCTTGAAGGCGACCAAAACGGGCTCCTACGAGGTTGCGTGTCGCTCTGTCGACGGTTCTTTGAAGGATGACACGCCGGCGACACTGACCGTGACCGCGGCAGCCCTTGCCACCGTTACCACGACGCTGGACCCGGAAACGATTATTGCCGACGGGGAAGCCACCGTGTCCTGCGCCGCATTCGACGAGTTCGGGAACCCACTGGACATCGCGTACAAGATCTCCGCGGACGAGGGCCTGACCATTACGGCAGCCGCGGCCTCGGGAACCCTGACCGGGACGATCGCCGGGACATACGAGGTCACCTGCGCCCCTGCCGACGACAGTCCGGCCGAACTCGAATCGGCCACACTGACCATCGAGGCGGGCGAGGCGGTCAAACTGACACTGGGCCTGGTGCCCGACAAGCCGACCTATTCGGTAATGAACCATGTGCAGGTCACGTGGACCCTGGCGGACAAATACGACAATCCGGTGACGGGCGGCGTTGTGGATCCCATAGCGGTGGACCCGACCACGGGCATTACAAACGACGGCGACGGCAAGTTCACGTTCGATGTCGAAGGCATCTACACCTTTTCGACGTGCGTCGCAGGCGATCCCGGTATGTGCGACGATGTGCAGGCCGTTTGCGACGGCACGGCGCCGGACCTTGTAATTACCTACCCCGAAAGGGGCGCGACCCTGACGGGCGCCGCCGACATCGTGGTCACTGGCACTGTGTCGGACGCCATAAGCACCAACCAGAGCCTGCTCATCAATGAAACACAGGTGCCCATCGAGGCGGACGGAAGCTTCCAATTCACCATGAGTTCGTCCCAGGGCATGAACATCATCGACGCAACCGCGTCCGACCAGTGGGGCAATACCGGGCGCGTGCTCCAATCCTACCTGTTCAGCGACACATGGCGTCCGATGGATCCCTCCGATCCGGACGGATCGATGGTCCCCTACGCTGTCACGACGTACCTGGACGACAAGCTTTTCTACAATGCGGATCCGGCCGACGATGCCACGATTTCGGCGCTTCTGGGCATGGTCCTGTCCGGCCTGGATCTCATGTCCATAGTCCCGAGCCCGCTGACCCAGGTTGATCAAGCGGGGTGCAAATACGACGCCTACATGACCAGCGCCTCTTATGGTCCTCCAACTGTGGAACTCAAGTCCACCACTGGAGGCCTGTCCATGAACGCCGTCCTGCCGAACCTGAAGATGGACATCCTTCTGGACAAGACGGGCGGTGGATTCTGGTGCCCCGGCGATACGGTCGCCCACGCCACGGCGGACAAGGTCACCATCGGCACGATCATCACGATAGCGGTCAATCCGGATACCCATGAACTGAACCTGGCCGCGGGCACAAGTCAGATTGCGCTGGACGGGTTCGATCTGAGCGTGGACTCGTGGTTCAACTTCCTGCTGGGCCTGTTCAAAGGGACCATCGAGGACATGCTCAAGACCGAGTTCAACAAGCAGATTGCCAGCCTGATCGAGAGCCTGAACGGGGCCCTCGCGGACGCCCTGTCCAATCCCATAGACCTGCCTATTGCCCCCCTGATCCCAGGCATGAACCCCGTGACTCTTTCGATCGGGCTGCAACCTCAGACAGCCGACTTCACCACCGAGGGCGGCAACGTGGACCTGAACGCGGCGATCACCGGGCCCAAGCTGGTGGAACGGACGATTCTGGGGTCCATTGGACGAGCGGCATGCCTGACCGGCGGCCAGGACTGGTTCACGCTGGACACCACGGACCCGGAAAAGATTCAATTGGCCGCTTTCGACGACCTCATCAACGAATTGCTGTATTCACTGTGGAACCAGAAGGGGTTGCACCTGCATATCACGGCTGCCGAACTGGCCGATATGGGTGTGGATGTGTCCCAGTACGGGGTTTCCGGTCTGGACCTGACCACGGCCCCGCTGCTGCCGCCGGTTCTCACCGACTGTCCGGGTGACCTGACGTTGCAGGTCGGTGACTTCTATGCGGATGTGTCGTTCGACTTCGGCGGGCCGGTGGTGCTGGGGATGTACGTCTTTATCGAGATGGGCGCCGATCTGCTGGTGGTGGACGACCCCGAAAAGGGCCCAAGCATAGGCATCCAGGTCAAGGCGCCTGACTACGTGGACGTCACGGTGGTGTCCATCAACGAAGAAAGGGCAGGCCAGGAGGAAACATTCGCCGAACTGTTCAAAACCCTCCTTCCCATGCTGTTCGAAAGCCTGACCGACAAGCCGATCACCTTCCAGGTCCCAGGCATCAACCTCAAGGGCCTGATGGGTTCAAACGGGGCCGGCGGGGGCACAGGGCTGGAGCTGCCCGACAAGGACCTGGTCCTGGACATCACGCAGATCGGACACGAGCAGGGTCATACCCACTTGTCCGCGGGTATCCACTTCGAGGATCCGGCGCCTGAACCACAGTGACGTCATGCAGTTGACCAGAAAAAGGTGACTCGTGAAACGTGTATATGGTCCGGTCCCTTCACGTCGCTTCGG
>JAADHL010000173.1 GCA_013151875.1 Deltaproteobacteria bacterium | reverse complement strand
GAAAACGATCCCACGAACACGACGTGCGCTTTCAACCTGGCAAACGCGCTTATCCGGCTGGGCAGATATCGACAGGCGTCGTTCTATCTAAAGAAGTTCATTGTCGAAGGTTCGGCGCAAGGGTCCGATCTGGTCGAACCCGCCAAACTGGTCTACAACAACCTGCAGCGACTCATAGCCGACCTGAAAGAGCAGAAAACCCAGTAAGTTTCAGACCCGACGTTCCCCTTGCACCCAGACCCCGAGAGGCCGCGCGGCAAGGGTGTCTCCCTCGAATGGGCTCCAGCCGCAACGGCTGTTGATGTCCGAACGTTCGACCTTCCAGGTACTGTCGAGGTCCCACAGCGCCAGGTCGGCGTCGAGTCCCTCCTCGATCCTGCCCCTGTCGTCCATCCCGGCGATGCGCGCCGGATTCGAGCACAGTACTTCGAATGCGCGCTGGATCGTCAGTTTCCCCTCCTGGACGAGCCGAAGCACCCAGGGGACCATGATATCCAGGCCAGGCACTCCGGAAGGGGCGCTGGGATAGGGCCGGTTTTTTTCTTCGAGCGTATGGGGGGCATGGTCGGTCGCAACCGCCTGAATCCGGCCGTCGGCCAGGGCGGCGCGCAGGGCCTTGCGGTCGGCTTTGCCCTGGACCGGAGGGTTGACCTTTATCCGGTTGTCAAGGCGTGCAGCGTCTTCGTGGGTGAAACGGAGGTGATGGGGCGTAACTTCGCAGGTGACCTCGGAGGCGGTGGGCGTGTCATCCAGGACCTCAAGTTCGCCCGCGGTGGACACGTGACACAGATGAAGCCGAAGACCCGGCCTGGATGCGTGTTCAAGCACCAGGCGCGTGCCCTCAGTCACGGCTTCCGGCGGCCGCAGGACATGGTGCGAGCGCGCGTCCGGAAGGGCGACGTCATCTTTGTGCCTTTGAAGCACCGATTCCAGTTCCGCGTGAAAGGCGAACAACGCCGGAACCCTGGCCAGGGCTGTTTCAAGCGGATCAACATCGGTCAGAAGGATGTTTCCGGTGGTCGAGCCGAGGTAGACTTTGACCCCGGCAAAGCCCGGAATCGAAGCCGCCTGTTCCAGTTGATCCACGTTTCGCGCGGTAAGCGCCATGAAAAAGCCGATGCGACAGTGCGCGGTGCGCCCCGCTATGGCTGTTTTTTCCCTCAGGGCAGAGACGGTGGTGGTTGGAGGATTGGTGTTGGGCATGTCGAGTACGGTGGTGACTCCCGCGGCAACGGCGGCGGCGGTGCCGGATGAGATGTCCTCCTTGTGGGTCCCTCCTGGTTCGCGCAGGTGGGCGTGCATGTCGATGGCGCCCGGCATCAGCAGACGACCCTCGCAGGGTACTTCCCGCCGCGCCGACTCTTTTTCCATGGTTCCGATCTTCTCGATGCGTCCCGATGTGACGCCGACGTCGCGGACCACGACCTCTCCATCAACCACGGTCGTGGCTGACTTGAAAATGGTGTCGTACATAGGGGCGTGCTCCAGTGCGGCCTGCCGTCCATGGTCGATCGTAGATCGACGATCGTCAATCGTTGTTTTCATACAATTTTCCTTGCTATTGACTAATGAGCCGGGACTGCGGACCATGGTGTGCCTGGAATGCGGGAGCATCAGTGCGTTCTATATCGGTGGCGATCATATTGTCAGGGGCTTTGCATCTGTCGTGCGCGATTGGAGGAGGGGGCGAGAGGGCGCCAGGTTATGGAACCACCAGGACCTTTGACGTCGATTACTCTGATCCCGTGGCGCCCGTAAAGGCATTCAACGGTCTGGACGGAGGCCCGCCAAGCGCTTCGGCCGTCGGGAGCGGCTGGGCCCTGAACTACCAGCAGCACGGCATGGGCCTGGCCAGGACTCCGAGGGGATCCGGGTGCGGCTTCACGCTGGATGCGGTGTGCCCGAATCCGGCCGAATCGGCCGATATCGAACCATTGTGCGCCTACGGGTTCAACACCCTTGACCGCCAGGTGAGCGATCTGTTTCAGCTGGGCATGCTGGTCGTGTGGCAGGCCATGTTCGACGTAGGCGCCGGGGCCTGCGAGCCCAGGGATGGAATCGAGGTCGCCACGAGGACAGTGATGGACCCCGAGGTCTGGCCCGTGGTCGTAAGCAGGGTTCTGGGCCATCTGAGAACACTTGGGAGGTTGCCTCAGTACGTGGAGTTTCTGCCGGACGCGACCGGGATTGGTGGATACGGCGCCAATCAGACGTTCCAGGTGATGAACCTCTATGATGCGTTCATCGAACGCCTGCGCCAGGATTTTCCCGACGACGACAAGGGAAAGCGAGCCTTCAGCGTGCTCGCGCCGTCATTCGCCGTTCGGGGGCTCGATGACCTGACCGATCCTAAGGCGTCCGTGGGGGCATTCATCGATCACGTCTCAACCCGACCCGGACGGCAGCCGGACATCGTGTCCTTGATCACTACCGCCCCGACTCCCGACGGGAGGCTGGAACTGTGGCGGGCCGCCAGGGATAGCCTTGATGGCGCGGGCATGGCATCCGTCGGACTCGCTGAAATGGGTCCCCTTATCGACGAAACCGTTTGGTCGTCGCTGTCGGATCGGCTCGACACCAGAAAAGCCAGGAGCGCCTTCTATGCCGCGCGTCTGACCGCCGCAGGGATACTGGGCCAGGACGTGCTGGACATGATGGTGGCGGATCGCAGGTCGGGACCCAGGTCTTCGGCGCAGGCGGTGGCTGGGGAGGACCTGTTTTTCGGGGAGGACGGCGCCGCCTTGCCCGCCCTGAGCGCGGCCATGCCCTGGTACCTGATGAACAGCAGGCACGCGGTGAGGCTCGGGGCCCGACTGCGCGGGTCCGACGGACCATCCGACGGGGAGGGGATGGTTGTAATGGGAGCGAAGGCCGGCGATTCGGAAGTCATGCTGCTGATTGCGGCTTCCGGCGCAAACAAAGTGGGAGATGTGATGACCTTCCAGATAGAGCTTGAAGGCCTGCCGGCCTGGGCCGTTTCCGCCCAGTTGAGCAGGGCCGTGGTGGACCGCAATACCAGCGCGTTCGCCTTTATCGAAAAAGAGGACGTGGAGGTCAGGGACGGCGCGCTCTTTATTTCCAGGGAAGTCGGCGTGCCGTCGATCAATTACCTGGATTTGATATTAAAAGAGGCCGATATGGCTGGGGCCGACGCCTTCGTAAAGGACACGGACACGGCAGGAGAATGAACATGACGGTGTTTCTGACGGGGGGCTCGGGATTTCTGGGGTCGCACGTGGCGGAAGTCCTCAAGGAAAGGGGACACGACATCATCGCGCTGGTCAGGCCCACGAGTCGCACCGAACACCTCAGCTCACTGGGCGTGCGCATGCATGAAGGTTCCCTGGAAGAGCCGGAATCCCTGGCGCCGGCGTTGCGTGAAAGCGATGTGGTCGTGCATGTGGCGGGCAGGATCAAGGCCGTCAGGCCCGCTGATTTCTACCGGGTCAACGAGCAGGGCACGCGAGGGCTGGCGCTGGCCGCCGACAAGTACGCCAGGGGCGGGCGTTTTATTCTGGTTTCATCCATTGCTGCCCAGGGTCCGGGCGGAGGCCCCCGTGAAAGGGACGAAGGCCTGCCCGAGGCGCCGGTGACCGAATACGGACGCAGTAAACTGGCAGGTGAAAAGGCTTTGCTGGAGGCCAAAGGGGACCTCGACGTCACCATTTTGCGGCCCCCAATCATATATGGTCCGCGTGACCAGGAGTTTCTTCAGGTATTCCAGGTCGCGTCCAGGCTTGGGCTGGTCCTCTGCCTGGAGAGGGAACAGACTGTGAGCCTGGTTCACGGCAGGGACTGCGCGCGCTCTATCGTGGCGGCGGCCGAGGCGGAACATACGCCTAGAACCACGTACCTGATGGATGACGGCGGACTGCATACCTGGCCATCCTTCGCGGCGGACCTGGGCAGGGTGCTGAAAAAACGCCTTCACGTCCTGCGGGCGCCCAGGGCGGGCTTCCTGGCGGTCGCCTGGGTGTGGCAGACCTGGGGCCGGGTGTTCAACACGCCGGTGGTCATGTCCGTGGACAAGATCCACGAGGCCGAGGAGCGTTACTGGGTCGCCGGCAATGCCGCCATAAAGAGGGACCTGGGGTTCGTTCCCGAATTCGACCTGGAGTCCGGGATGAGGGACACTATCGACTGGGCCCGTCGTGAAGGGCTCATGAAGTAAGCTGTCCTGTGTAGGGTTTCCTGAAGCGGCCGCATTTGCCGGGCGTCCGGATGAGGGCGTCCGGTCCTATTGATCGAACGTGTAGACTTCCATCAACTCGACGAGGTCGTCCACGACCAGATCGGGTTGGATCCCGGAGCCTTCCAGGTCCTCGACGCTGGCTTCACCCGTCAGCGTCAGCACGGCGAGCATCCCGGAATCGCGGGCCATGGCTGTATCGGTGTAAAGCCTGTCACCGACGTAGGCGATGTCGCATGGCCTTTGGCCCAACCTGGAGGAAAGGGCGGCCGTCATCCACTTGGAAGGCTTGCCGATCACGGCGTCCGGAACCCGTCCGGTGGATGCCTTGATCAGGGCCAAAAACGAACCCACGTCAGGCATGTAGCCGTCCTCGACAGGGCAGTTGATGTCCGGATGGGTGGCGATGAAAGGGGTTTTTCGCCTCACGCGGTCGCACAGTTCCCACAGACGGTCGTAGGTCAGGGTCGTGTCGAAACCCAGCACCACGATGTCCGCCCCGTCATCCGCGCCGCAAAGTCGTATCCCGGCCTCCTGGAATTCTTTGTCGAGGGATGGGGTCCCAAACAGGCGGATCGTCGCGTCAGGGTATTGCACGCGAAGATAATCAATCGTGGCCTCTCCAGATGTCATTATGTTTTGTTCGCATACGGACAGGCCCATTTTCGTCAGGCGGTCCAGAAAATCCGAACGTCCGCGGGACGAGTTGTTGGTCAGAAATACAAAAGGGACACCACGGCCGTCCAGAAAGTCCTTGAACTCCCTTGCCCCTGGCAGCAGGCGTCCGCCCAGATAGACGGTGCCGTCCATGTCCATGGCGAACGCCTTCATGGACCTCAGCCGTTGAATCGACCCCGGGTTGATTTCCAGCATCGGCACCTCCGGTTCAAGTCTACCCCAAACCCGGTCCTGATCGATCAATGGACCATCCTTCCCTCCTGAGACATACATCATTTGTTTACGGATGTCCGGTGGGGTAGAGTCGCGCCATGCAAGGTCTTTCAAGGAGGTGATTCATGCGTCAGGCAGTGATAGTCGGAGCGGCAAGGACCGCCATAGGGTCGTTCGGTGGGGCGTTGTCGACCGTGCCGGCCCCCAGGTTGGGCGCCGTGGCGATCAGGGAGGCGTTGAAGCGCTCGGGGGTTGCGCCGGAAAAGGTGGACGAGGTGATGATGGGGTGCGTCCTTTCCGGCGGGATCGGCCAAGCCCCTGCACGCCAGGCCGCGATCTATGCGGGAGTGCCCGACAGTGTTCCGTGTCTGACCGTCAGCAAGGTGTGCGGCTCGGGCCTCAAGAGCGTGATGCTTGCGGCTCAGGCCATCCGGTGCGGTGACGCCGACTGCGTGGTTGCAGGGGGCATGGAGAACATGAGCCTGGCTCCGTACATACTGGAAAAGGCCCGGACCGGATACCGGATGGGCGACGGTAAGGTCGTGGACATGATGGTAAAGGACGGTCTGTGGGACCCTTACAACAATTTCCACATGGGCATGGCCGCAGAGATGTGCGCGAAAGAGCACGGCATCACCCGGGAAATGCAGGACGAGTTCGCGGTGGGCTCGTATACGAAATCGTTGGGCGCGATCAAGGACGGTGCGTTCAAGGACGAGATTGCTCCCGTACCCGTGCCGCAGCGAAAGGGCGATCCGATCATGGTCGAAGTGGACGAGGAACCGGGTCGTGGAAACGTGGCCAAGATCCCGAAATTGAGGCCCGCCTTCGATCGCGAGGGGACCGTTACCGCGGCAAATGCGTCATCCATCAACGACGGGGCCGCAGCAGTGGTCCTCATGTCGGCCGAGGCAGCCCAGGCCGCTGGTCTGAAGCCTTTGGCCGTAATCGTCGGGTCGGCCCAGCACGCGCAGGAACCGGCGTGGTTCACCACGGCCCCGGCGTTTGCCATCGAGAAGCTGCTGAAAAAGACGGGCAAGGCGAAGGAGGACATCGACCTCTACGAGATCAACGAGGCATTTGCCGTTGTCAGCCTGGCCGTGAACAAGCTGTTGGGTCTTGATGGTTCCAATGTGAACGTCAACGGCGGCGCGGTTTCCATGGGACATCCTATAGGCGCCAGTGGAACCCGTATCCTGGTGACGCTTCTGTACGCCATGCAGGCTCGTGGTTCCAGTTCCGGGGTGGCCAGCCTTTGCATCGGCGGCGGCGAGGCGGTGGCGATGATGGTCGAAAGGGGTTGAACCGCGTTGGATCGCATATCGCCCATCATTCATCGAGAGTCGTGCATTGATCTGCTCTTGTCGATCTGAGTTCGATGACCAGGAGGACAAGCCCGTTATGAACTACGAGACGATTTTACTTGCCCATGATGGTCCGGTCACTACCCTCACGGTGAACAGACCTGATGTGCTGAATGCCCTCAATCTGGATGTCCTCGGTGAGATAAAGGACGCG
>JAADHL010000076.1 GCA_013151875.1 Deltaproteobacteria bacterium | reverse complement strand
TGGTAGGCCGGCGAGTTCCATACGTCCGCCAGGTCCTCGCGGAACAGGTTGCCCACCGGGCGCGAGTCTCCTCCGTCCACATAGTGCTCGCCGATCCGGTGCAGGCAGCAGGGCAGCACGTCACCGTCGTACTTCACCACTATGGTCGTGTACGGCCACAAACAGCGCGGGAACAGCCAAGGGCCCCTGGGCTCGTCGCCAAGTGGTCTCTCCACGGTCCAGTTGCGCGTGGACCCCCACAGCTCGGCGAACTGGTCCACGCCCAGGTCCTCGCATTGCCGCCTGGCCGCGTCCAGTTCGTGCAGGTTGTGCTCGTACTTGATGTACTGGACTTCGATCTCCGGGGTGCCGGCGCCTGCCCGGTCCCTGGCCTTGCATACCGCGGCCAGATTCCTGAGCACCCGTTCAATCCTGCCCCCGACGCGGGTCCGTCCGTACGTTTCCTGTGTCAGGCCGTCCACGCACACGGTCAGGTGGCTCAGGCCCGAGGCCACCAGTTCCTCGATCCAATCCGGACCCAGGTTGAAACTGAGGTTGGTCGACAGGTGCATGTTGATGCCCGCGTCCGCCGTAATCCGGCACAGCTCGACGATATCCGGGTGCATGAGGGGGTCGCCCATGAAATAGGGGGACACCGTGATTGCGGTATCGCGGACCTGGTCGATGACACGACGGTACTGGTCCACGTTCATGCGACGGTCCGGCGTGAACCTTTGACGCGAAAGGTTTTGCGGGCCGTCCTTTGCGTGGACGCAGGCGGGACAGTGCAGGTTGCACAGGGGCGTCACGTCTATCTTGACCACGGAAGGCAGCGACATAAGGCTCTGTTTGCGGGCCGCGGCCTCCAGGCCGTTCAAGGCCAGATTTGCCAGTTTGCGCGGGCCGGCGTTGCGGGTCAGCCACCGCCTGCGACGATACAGTTCGCTGACATATCTGCTGAGGCGCTCGGAAAGCCCGGGCAGACTGGTGGTCCTATGCCAGGTCCTCAGCGCCTTGCCGCTTCTCCCATCATTTTCTGGTCGACCTGACACGGTAATCCGCCGGAACTGTCGCTGGATTGTATCCGATTCGGCGGTCGGCTACCCGCCGGGGAGGCCGTTTTCGAGGAAGTAGAGATACCGGTTCATCAGGTAGTCCGTGCTGCCCAGGTCCTTTTCCTTCAGGCAGCCGAACAGGACCGACGACCCTATCACGCGCCAGCCGGCGGACTGGTTGGCAGTCACCACGGCAAAGTCGGGGCCGCCCTCGTGCAGCATGAATACGACTGCCCCGGACTGCGGCGTGGGCGTCATCCCCTCGTTGTAGAAATCGCAGTACGGGCCGGAATCGTAGTCGAAACCGGTTCCGTCCAGGAATCCGGCCCCAGCCAGGACGCCGCCCAGCGAGTGAACGCCCCCCCACAGTCCCTCCACGCCGAAATACGGGTACAGGACAGCGTCCAGGTCCTCGGCGGGCCCTTTGAACCAGTAGTCTCCGCCCTCGATGTAGAGCCTGCCGCCGCCGTCCAGGTATTGCTTCAGGGCCAGCGCCTCCTGCGCGGAGGGTTCGTAGGCGTAGCCCTTGACACCCAGCGTCGCGAAGACGCCGTCGTAAAGGGACAGGTCGGGCACCGAGGTGAGGGCCGCGACGACATACGCCGGTCTTCCCGCCGCCTCGATCGCCTGCTTCAGGGCCAGGGCCGCTGACTGCTCCACCCCGATCGGGGACCACACCAGGTACCCCGAATCGGGCAGCACGTTCAGCGTGGCCTTGTTCAGGGACTGTAGCGGGCTGTGCTGGTTCCCGGTCGCGATCGGCTTCCACTCGTCCTGGCACACCACGCCGATCCTCTGCCTACCCAGGTTGGTTTCAAGGCCGCCAGGATCCACGTCGATGGTGCAGAAATAGCTGGCCACACCAACGCCGCACATCGCGTCAACGGCCGCTGCGACCGCGTAGCAGGAACCTCCGAACCCCGTCATGTCCACGGGCGTCACGAAACCCGGCTGGTCCATGGGAGGGCCGTCCAGGAACGCGCTGGGCCAGCCCCAATACGGGGCGCTTGAGGAACTGAAGTCGAGGTCCTGGTAGCACAGAACGTACCTGTAGTGCTCTGAAACGGTCATGGTGAGGTCCGGCACGGCGGCCTCCGTTTCGGACACCAGCACGGCCTGGTCGGCCAGGTTGCACGAGTTGGTCTGGCACTTGTACAGCCTCGTCTTTGCCAGTTGGTTTGGCACGCCCTCGGCCACCAGCACGTCGTCGATTTCCCATGCGTCCATGTTGAAGGTCGTGGCCGCGCCCGTATCCACCATAAAACCGATCTGCAGGTTCGGCGCGAATTTCAGGGAGTTGTCGAGCTGGGACGAATACAGGCCGTATTCAAAGTCATTCGTCACCGTCTGCTGCCAGATGACGTTGCCGTTCGCGAAGTCACCGTCATCGGTGGCAACCACGGTCAGCGTCACCGGCTCCCCCGGACTGAAGTGCCTGTAGGCCATGCGCCACTGGAGCGTGGTCGCCTGCATGGGATTGGTGCCGGAGGTATCCGCCCCGGACGCCCAGATCGGCGGCGTCGCGGCCACGGACGTCACCAGTGACTGAGTCGGGGACCAGTGGAACCGGATATGCTCGTCCGGTCCAAGCGTGCCCGACGACGCCACGCACCAGTTTTTCGTGGCGTCGTTGCCGTAATCCATTACTTTCCAACCGAGATCATCCCATGATCCACAGGCATGTTTTTTTCCATCGAAGGCGGCCTTGTAAGGCAGAAATTCCACGCATTGAGGCTGAAAGACATGTAGACATTCCAGGCCGCCGGATGATGGGTTGAATTCGCACGTATCGACAGTGCATTTGTCGTCATCAGCGCAATCCTGGTCGGTCTGGCACGGTTCAGCGGCCAAGGTGGCGGTCAGGTGCGCCGGACCACCAAAGTCGGAACAACCAGATGCGGCAAGCAGAAAAAACGAGAAAACCACATGTCGGAATTGACGTCTCATCACGACCCCCTCATCGTGAGACGAACTGTGTACTGTCAATCATAGCATATCGACCGGACGAAAACGCGCGCCCTACAGCGGTCCGGGCCTGTCAGCCGTCTTCGGTCACGTCCCTGGCCTCTATGAAGATCCGGTCCGCCTCGGGGACCTTTTCGCGTATGCGGGCCTCCATGCGGGCGATCACAGCCTCGATGGCGTCCGATTCCAGGCCGTCCGCGAACTCCACGTCCATGGCCACCAGGATCTGGTCCGGGGCCATGTGCATGGTCAGGACCCGACCCAGTGCCGCGACCTCCGGGAAAGACGTGACGGCCTTTCTGATCGCCTGGCGCTGCTCGCGGCCCGCGGCCTCGCCGATCAGCAGTTCCTTGGTCTCCCAGGCCAGCACCATTGCCACTGACGCCAGCAGTACGCCGATCAGGATCGAGGCCACCCCGTCAAGGACCCACCATCCGGTCATTTCGGCCGCCAGCACCCCGAAAAAGGCCACGGACAGCCCGCAAAGCGCGGCCGAGTCCTCGAACAGCACCACTATAACGTTGCTGTCCTTGGACCTGTGGACCGCGTCCAGCAATCCGGCGCCCTCGGGCCTGGTGCGCCTGAACTCCCTGAACGCCACCGAAAAACCCACGGACTCCGCCACGAAGGACACGCCCAGGATGGCGTATATCAACCCAGTACTCTCTATCGGCCCCGGGTCGAGGACCTTGTGGATACCCTCGTATACCGATACGACCGCCCCTATGAAAAACAGCATGTTCGCGACCACGAAGGACCAGAAGTACTGCTCCTGGCCGTAGCCGAACGGGTGCCGGTCGTCCGGAGGTCTGCGGCTGCGTTTGAGCCCCAGCAGCAGAAGGGCCTGGTTGCCCGTATCCGCGACAGAGTGCACGGCCTCGGCCAGCATGGCCGTGCTGAGGCTTATTGCGGCCACGATAATCTTGATGATCGCGATGGTCAGATTAGCCAAAAGCGCGACCACCACTACCGTTTTCGAGCCCGATTTCAAGTCGTTTACCTACTTCGGCAGCAGCACCACGCGGCCCTGGAGATAGGCCAGGTTGATCTCGTTGAAAAACCACGGGTCCAGCAGGAATCCGATGCTGATCACGGGCATGTTGCCCGAGCCCGGGCCAGCCTGCATGATGTTTTGCCCCTCGGTGTCGATGTGCGGCCCCTCGGACCCGCCCGGGTGCTCGATGAACGCGGCCTTCTTTTCATTGGCGAAGAACCCGTTAGGCGGCGCGCCGTAAGGGACCAGCCACAGGGAATGGCCGATCTCGTGGGCGGTCAGCGCGGCCAGGCCCCCGGCCATGAGGTCCATGGCCGCCTCCATCTTGACCCTTCGATCCGCCACCTCGGGCGCCAAGTCCTCGTCCGGGATCGACATGTCCACAACCAGTTCGTCACCCTCCTTTTCGCCCACCGGCACGCCGCCCAGCGGGGGCAGCATGTCGCCCATGAACATCTGGGCCAGGTTCAGCATGGAAGGGTCGGCGAATATCAGCTTATAGAAATAGTGGATCAGGGACGTGGTCAGCACCCCATAGTCCTTTTTCGCGTTGTTTTCGTTGCGCACGTTGCGCTGATCCAGGCTCTCGGACAGTCCCAGGTAGCCCGCGTCCGGGTTCCCACCCCCGATTCCGATCATGGAAAAGGACTTCGCCGTTTCCGACCCATCAAGGTACTGGTACGCGAAATCGGCAGGCGACGGGGCCCCTGCCTCGCCCTCGATCCATACACGGATGTTTACCGAATCTCCGTCGCCGGTCCCGTCCGGGGCACGCTTGAACATGGGATACATCCGACTGCGGAGCTTGTCGAGAAACATGATGCCCAGACACTCGTTGCCGTTCTGGCCACCCTCACAGGTCAAATCGCTGAACGCCTTGGTCGGATTCGGAGAACCCAGTCCGATGGTCCACAGGTCCTCCAGAAAATCGGACACGCCGTTCGACCCTTCCTTTGAAAGAATCTCGACCTTGCCGGCCGGGTCCAGGGCCCAGCCGACTTCGTAGAAGTCGCGGCCGTACACGATCAGCCAGGGGTCCTCCAGGTCGAAGGGGTCCAGCATCGGGGTCATGGTCACTGTACGCACGTCAAGCGATGCCGTGGGGGATTCCTGGCCGCACTCGTCGGTCATGGATGCGTTAAGGGCGAGGACATCCGCCTCGGGCAGGGCGTGTTGTTCGTCCACTATCCAGGACCTGACTCCGGCCTCCCCCGGCTCGAACAGGGGCGCAAGTTCGCCGGCTGAATCCGGGGCCGGGTCGGTCCACGCCTTCAAACCCTCCTTCGCGCACCCGCACGGGCAGTCGACCTTGACGTCCCAGCTGAAACCGTAAGTCGGCACGGCAAGGATGAAGGATTCCATCTGGCCCGAGTTCGCCAGATACGGTTGGCTTCCGTTCATGGAGTCCGGGATGCCGTTCACGGTCACCTTCACGGTCGGTGGGGCGCAGTCACACGCGAGGGAGCCGTCGTCGTCGGCCCCAGGATCGGCATCCACGGCGTTATCTCCCCCGACTTCGAACACGTCCGGGGTCGTGGTGACTTCCTCCCCGATTTCCAAAGCATCCCAAACCGCGTCCAGCCCAGCTTCCGGCTCATCCCGAACGTCGAAAGGCATGGCCGCGTCCCACGCATCCCCGCCACTGTCCGTGACCGGCGTAGATTGCCCGCAGGAGCAGCCCAGAACCAGGATGGCGACCACCAGCATGTACCGATGTTGCCTGTCTTTGCGCATGACCTCTGTTCCCCGATGCATCGATATCGTTGTACCATGACGCCGCAGGTGCCACAATAATGCCCAGCGCACCAGCAAAGAGAGGCGGATATGTTTGTTCCGGGCCCGTTCAGATCCATCCTGTTCCTGGCGTTGCTCGCTGCCCTCGCGGGCTGTGGCAACGACCGGACATCGGAATCGAAGGACACCGGAGGACCGAGCGACCTGGGTCCTCACGACCCGGGTAACAAGCCGGACCTCAAACTCGTTTTCGACCCTGGAAAGGACCCGGCCAAGACTTCCGACGTACCGGACGGCAAGGCGCCTGACGACGGCGCGACAGCCGACATACAGGATATTGGAGAGGACGGAAGCGGCAAGGACTCCGGTGACCAGGCGGACGCCGACGTGGTCCCACAGGTGATCAACCCTGGGGACGTCATCTTCACTGAAATCCTGCTGAATCCCCCCGGGACCACCGATGCAAAGCTCGAAGCCGTGGAGCTTTACAACACCACCGACCATCAGATCGACCTCAACGGCTGGGTCCTGTCGGACGACGGCAAGGACCACGCCATCCTGGACTCGTGCGGCCCCATCATCATCCCGCCCAAGGGTTACATCGTCCTGTCGCGGTCGCAGGACTGGGTCACACAGGGCACCGCTGCCTGCGAGTACGGCGGGTTCATCCTGTCCAATACCGAGGACGAGGCCATTTTGTCGCTCCCGGACGGCAAGTTGGTGGACGCGGTCAGGTACTCGGCCGACAAGGGATTCCCAAAGACGGACGGCCCCAGCATTCAGTTGTCCCTGGGCGCGTATGACCACCTGAAAAACGACATCGGGTCAAACTGGTGCCTGTCCACGCAGCAGACAACGGGACCGGGTTCCGTGC
>JAADHL010000141.1 GCA_013151875.1 Deltaproteobacteria bacterium | reverse complement strand
TGGACTGGCCGACAGATTCGGGGCGACATGCAGACCCTTGAGCCCTGAGATGGGAGTTTTCGATATCGTCTTCGCCAACCTGATAGCCCAGGTGATCCTTGACATGGCCGCCCCCCTTGCGTCGGCGACAGCCCGCGGAGGCAGTTTGATCCTGTCCGGCATCCTGACCTGTCACAAAGAGGAGGTGAAGGCGGCTTTCATCAACCTGGGAATGACGCTCACCGACACGCGCAGGGACGACTCGTGGGTTACGATGCGGTTTGCGGGTTAGAGTCCGCAGCAGCAGTGTTCATCATTGCAGGAGATCGACACCTGGAGAGTGTAGGGCCCGTAGTCGTCGTCCATGGAGCGGCGGCCGTCCACCACGATCGTGTACCAGCCGTCCGCTGGGGCCGGCCAATCGGCCAGTACATCAGGGTCCCCGCGGTCACCGTTCTCAATGCAGTCATATGCGTCGCCGCCGGCCTTGCAACCGATGCCGTGGTAGACCTTCATCATTGAGTCCACCTGAGAATCAGGGATCACGGTGGCCGACAGCGCCTCCCCCTTATAGAGGTAAATCCGGAAAAAGTTGTCGGCGTCCGCGTCCCAGCACTCGGTCTTGTCCTGAAAAAGAGGAAACGACAGGTCGTCGTTGTTGCCGTCGTTGGTTGTGTCCCCATTGTGGACGTAACCCGCCAGTGCGGCCTTGCGGCCGATGACCTTGGCCTTTGCGCACTTCTTGCCGTCCGGCGCCTCGTCGGTCAGGCAACCCTCTGCAGAGTTGCACACATCGGTGCAGGTTCCTTTGTCGCAGAACAGCCCCCCGGCGCAATCCTCATTCACCACGCATTCCACGCATGAACCGCCGGCATCGCAGACCAGGGCCCCGTCGCAGTCCCCGTCCACGACGCACTGCACGCAATGATCGCCGCCAAGGCAGTGGGCCGTGGGACTTTCGCACTTGACGCAGTCCGTTCCACAGTGATCGTCCAGGTCGCAGGCGGCGCAATCGCCGTCCAGACATACCTTGCCCGCGCCGCAGGAATCCCCCGAGCACACACATTCACCTTGAACACAGGCGGGAAACTTGCCGAGGCACGGTTCGCAATCGGCGCCGCAGTGCCCAGGGTCGTCATCCGTGCAGGGCTTGCAGAACCCACCATCGCACCAGGTGCCCTCGCCGCACTCGGTAATGAAACATTCCACGCACTTTCCATTCTTGCAGAACAGAGGGGCGTCACAGGCCAGGCAGTCCGGCCCGCATTTCGTATCCATTTCGCAGGGAACGCACTCATGGGATTCGCAAAAATACCCTTTTGGGCACTGGTCATCGATATCGCAACCGGCATCAACGACCCCAGGGTCCTGGTTGCTCTGGCCGTCCTGGCTGTCCTGGCCATTTTGGGCGTCCAAAAGATCCAGGCCGAAATCGGCCGTTGCCTCGTCCACCACGTTCAGGTCTTCAGACCCAGGGTCATTCAATCCGGGATCCGCGGTTTCAGGCTGGGGCAAATCCACCGGGCCGGAATCCGCGGACTCGGCATCGAAGCCGCCCCCCCCATGATCCGTCGGGGCATTGTCGATGGCCAGGTCGGGAAACTGAATCGGCGCGTCCGGACGACCCCACTCGCCAGTCGAGTCGGAACCACACGACACTAAACCGCAAATCAACACGGTAAACAGTGTTTCAGGCACCATTCGCATTTCAGACACCTGTTTCGACCAGGCAACAGTTTACAGGATCATGGGTCCGGTTGAACCGTCGTACCTCAATCGCCCACGACCAGACGCCCTATATGATTTATCTCATTGTTTTGGCCGCGAAGTCCCTTCAAACCAACATTTGTCAATATCACTGCCGAAACATTTTGACACCCATCCAGCTCTTCATTACCAATGAATTCAGATTCAAAAGCCTCACGTGGATGAGGCCGTAACACTTTTTTTGGAGGAGTGACCATGCCGAGTTTTGTTAACCCCGAAAAGTGTGACGGGTGCAAGGCGCTCGACAAGACCGCCTGCCAACACATCTGTCCGAACGACCTGATGGTCCTGAACAAGGACATCGAGAAGGCGTTCAACCGGGAACCGGAGATGTGCTGGGAGTGCTACAACTGCGTGAAGATCTGCCCCCAGGGTGCGGTCGAGATGCGTGGTTATGCGGACTTCGTGCCCCTTGGAGCCACCGTCACTCCGATGCGCGGATCGGACGCCATCATGTGGACCGTCAAGTTCCGCAACGGACAGATCAAGCGGTTCAAGTTCCCGATTCGGACGACCCCAGAGG
The DNA here is from genome assembly GCA_013151875.1 of Deltaproteobacteria bacterium. GTDB lineage: Bacteria > Myxococcota_A > UBA9042 > DTJE01 > DTJE01 > JADDHL01. Next base: position 4,335 of record JAADHL010000141.1, on the reverse strand, counting down.
GCTCCGCCGTGCCTGACGGCGGTTTCGAGGCCGGCTCCGCGGACCTGAACAGCCCCCTGCTGTTCACGGAACCCGCGTCCTGTGGTCTCCCCGAACTGCCGAAGCTCAAGTAAGGAGGACGCACCATGGAAAACTTTGAGACTGTAGAGGTCACCACTGACCTGTTGATCCTCGGCGGCGGAATGGCCGCCTGCGGAGCGGCCGTGGAATCCGCCTATTGGGCGAAGCAGAACGGCTTGAAGGTCACCGTCGTGGACAAGGCGGCGATGGACCGGTCCGGCGCCGTGGCAATGGGCCTGTCGGCGATCAACCAGTACGTCGGCCTTTCCGAGGGCGACAACACGCTGGAAGACTATGTGAACTACGTGCGCAACGACCTCATGGGCGTGGCTCGCGAGGACCTCGTGGTCAGCATCGCCCGTCACGTCGATTCCACCGTCCATCTGTTCGAGAAATGGGGCCTGCCCATCTGGAAGGACGCGGAAGGCAAGTACGTGCACGAAGGCCGGTGGCAGGTCATGATCAACGGCGAGTCCTACAAGGTGCTGGTGGCCGAGGCCGCCAAGAACGCCCTGAAGGAAGCGGACAGCGAAATCTTCGAGCGCGTATTCATCGTCGGTCCTCTGATGGACGGCGACCGCGTGGCCGGGGCCTACGGCTTCAGCGTGCGCGAGAACAAGTTCTATGTGTTCAAGGCCAAGGCCATCATGACCGCCATGGGCGGCGCGGTTCACGTGTTCAAGCCGCGTTCCACCGGTGAAGGTCTGGGTCGCGCCTGGTATCCGCCGTGGAACTCCGGTTCCTCGACCTACTTCACTCTGGCGGCCGGCGCCGAGCTGACCTGTCAGGAAGTGCGGTTCATTCCCGTACGCTTCAAAGACGGCTACGGTCCCGTGGGCGCATGGTTCCTGCTGTTCAAGTCCCGCGCGGTCAACGGCCTGGGCGAGTCCTACATGGAAACCCGTCGTCCCGAGCTGGACAACTGGGGACCCTACGGCCATGTCAAGCCTGTTCCCGCCAACCTGAGGAACTACCTCATGCTGTTGGACGTGAACGAAGGCAAGGGCCCGATCTACATGAAGACCGAGGAGGCCATCCAGAAGCTGGCCGCAGCCATGCCCGATCCCATGGAGCAGAAAAAGAAACTGAAAGAACTCGAAAACGAGGCGTGGGAAGACTTCCTGGACATGACCATCTCGCAGGCCATCCTGTGGGCGGCCACCAACACGCAGCCCGAGGAAAAGCCCTCCGAGATCGCCGCGGCCGAGCCGTACTTCATCGGTTCGCACTCCGGCGCTTCCGGCGCATGGGTTTCGGGTCCCGAGGACCTTCAGACCGACGCCACCAAGGCCGACTACTTCTGGGGCTACGCGAACATGGCCACCACCAAGGGCCTGTTCTGCGCGGGTGACGCCTCCGGCGCCAGCTCCCACAAGTTCTCTTCCGGATCGTTCACCGAGGGCCGGATCGCGGCCAAGGGCGCGATCAAATTCATCGTCGAGAACAACACCCAGCCCAACGTCGCCGACGACATCGAAGCGTTGAAGACGAAGGTGCTTGCACCTCTGGCTCTGTTCGAAGCCGAGAAGGCCAAGACCACGGACCCGGACATCAACCCGGCCTATATCCGTCCCAAGATGTACATGTTCCGTCTGCAGAAAATCATGGACGAGTACGCCGGCGGCGTCACCGCCCAGTTCGCCACCAGCAAGGCCCAGCTCGAAAAGGGCCTGGAACTGCTGGGCGTGCTGAAAGAGGATGCCGAGAAACTGGGCGCCGAGGACCTGCACGAACTGATGCGTTGCTGGGAGAATCAGCACCGCACCTATCAGGCCGAGGCGCACATCCGGACCATGCTGTTCCGCGAAGAGACCCGGTGGCCCGGGTACTACTTCCGCAGCGACACTCCGACGATGAAGGACGAGTGGTACTGCTTCGCGAACTGCAAGATGGACCCGGCGACCGGCGAGTGGACCATGCTGAAACGCCCGATCCACAAGCTCGTTGCCGACTGATTGTTACTCGAACCCCCGGGGGGTCCGGATGGGCCCCCCGGGTCTCCCGCCGTTCATCTTTATGGTTCCGCTAGTTTCATATCGAGACGCGATGACTGACAACGACACCAGCGCCAGGCCCAGATGCCCACACTGCGATCACGAATTGGAGCGATGGGCCACGCCCCCTGAATCTACCTGGGGTGAGGGGTGGCAATGGGTCTGCTTCAACGACGATTGTTCCTATTTCGTCAAAGGCTGGACATGGATGGCGGCCCAGTATAACGTCCGGTCATCTTATCGTTTCCGCCTGGACCCGGTGTCAGGTGAAACCGGACCGCTGCCGGTCTGGTCGACGACAGCGCTGAAAAGCGGAATCCTTGCGGAAGAGGAGTCATTACAGCATGAGTAATACCGGAAAGATCGAGAAGGCGCAGACCGAATTCCTCAAGGATCGGCCTCGTCTTGGCCTGGACGATGAGTTCAGGTTCGACTGCCGACCGGGAATCTCGTGCTTCAACGTCTGTTGCGGGGACGTGACCATCGTACTGTCCCCTTACGACGTACTGCGCCTAAAGAATCGTCTGCAAATATCCTCTTTCGACGTGCTTTCCCGGTACACGTTCATCCCCACCGGCAAGGAGCAACCGTTCCCGGTCGTGTTCTTGAAGATGGGAGAGGACGAGAACAAAAAGTGCCCGTTCGTTTCCGACAAGGGATGCACGGTCTACGCCGATCGTCCTTGGCCCTGCAGGATGTATCCAATAGGACACGCCAGCAACAGGACCGCCGAGCAACCCCTGGGCGAGGACTTTTATTTTCTGGTTGAGGAAGGCCATTGCAAGGGTCACGACCAGGACCGTACCTGGACCGTCAGGAAATGGCTGGAAGACCAGAGGACCGAGGAATACGATCGTATGGGTGAGTTCTTCAGGGACCTCACCCTGCATGCCAATTTTATCGAAAAGCACCAGGTCCTGAACGCCGCCCAGAGAGACATGTTCATCATGGCGATGTACGACCTGGACCGCTTCAGGAGATTTCTGTTCGAGAGTACCTTCCTCGACCGCTTCTTCGTGGATCCGGAAAGGGTCGAACACATGAAGAAGGACGACGAGGACCTGTTGGAATTCGGCTTCCTGTGGCTGCGCTACGCGCTGTTCGGTGAAAAAACCATGAAGCTGAAGCCCGAGGCCGCAAAAGCAGCTCGGGAAGCCGTCGAGCTTACAGACAAAGTCGTACCAAAAGACACAGTTGAACCAAAAGAGAGGTGACCGATGCCGGGAAACAAGACGTTTGTCGTGATCGGAGGCGGGATGTCCGGAATGACCGTTGCCCTCGAGGCGGCGGAAACCGGAGCGCGGGTCCACCTGGTTGAGGAGGGGTACTCCCTTGGAGGCCGGGTCGCTCAACTGGCGCGGTATTTCCCAAAGATGTGCCCCCCGAGCTGCGGCATTGAGATCAACTATCGCCGCCTGCGCAAAAACACCAACGTCGAAATTCACACGCTGACCAGGATGACGGCCATCAGCGGCAAGCCCGGGTCGTTCGAGGTGGCCATTGAAACAGCCCCGCGATTCGTGAACGCCGATTGCACGACTTGCGGCGATTGCATCGATGCATGCCCGGCTGAACGGGACAATGCGTTCAACTACGGCATGGACAAGACCAAGGCGATCTTTCTGCCTCATCCCATGGCCTATCCAATGATTTACGCCGTGGATAGGGCAGCGTGCGAGACCGGCTGCGCCAAGTGCGTCGATGCCTGCAAGTACGGGGCTGTCAATCTGGACGAGAAACCCTCAACGGAAACGATCAAGGCGGACGCGGTGGTCGTGGCGACCGGTTGGAAACCCTATGACGCGACAAAACTGGAACAGCTCGGATTCGGCAAATACGACAACGTCATCACGAACGTGATGATGGAAAGGATGCTGGCCGAGGACGGTCCTACGTCGGGAAACCCCGTCAAGCCCTCCGATGGAGAGCCACCGAAAAAGATCGCTTACGTGCAATGCGCAGGCTCCCGCGACAGAAAGCACCTGCCGTACTGCTCCGCGGTCTGCTGCGGCGCGTCCATGAAGGAAACCATCATCGTGCGCGAGTCGAACGCCGATATAGAACAGACCATCTTTTATATCGACAGGCGGGTGATCGGCCGTAACGAGGACGTCCTGGCCAGGGTCGAGGCCGATGAAAAGACGCATTTCCAGCGCGGCAAGGTGGCAAAGATAACCCAGGACCCGACGACTCACGTTCTGACCCTGCATGCCGAGGACACTGAAACCGGTAAAAAGGTCGAGGCCGAGGCCGATCTGGTGGTGCTGGCCACCGGCATGGT
>JAADHL010000046.1:2700-13951 GCA_013151875.1 Deltaproteobacteria bacterium | reverse complement strand
TCCCGCGCGGGATTGGGTGGGCGGATTCCGGACATCGCCGGGGGGCTGGGGGGCGCGGCGGCGCAACGCTTGGACAAAGGCGGGGTCCAAACGTCCATCCAGACGCCGGCACGCCTCAACCTCGCGCCATGCCCCGTTCAAGTCCCCTGTCTCGTATAGGGCAATTGCCAGATTGCAGTGGGAAACCACCTGGTCCGGGTCGATGCGCAGGGCTTGCCGGTATTCATGGATGGCCTGGGCGTATCGCCCCTGCCTATCCAGAAGCGTGGCCAGGTTGTGGTGAGCCTCGGAGTGCTCAGGGCGAAGGCGGACCACGGCCCGATACTCCCGAACGGCCCCATCGAGATCACCGGACCGTTCGAGGGCAAGGCCCAGGTCGTAGTGGGCATTCGCGAAATCCGGATTCAGGGACAGGGCCCGACGGAAACACGATATCGCCTCCCGGGTGCGGCCCAGTTTCAGAAAACTCGAACCCAGGTTGGTTGGGGCCTCAGCCGTGACCCTGGGGATGGGATAAGGAACCCGGGACACGGCCAGGAACACAGCGACACAGGACAGGGAGAGGGCTGCGTCCCTCCATCGCCTCGCCCACAGGACGCGCCCCAATTCCAGCAGCCCAAACCCAGCGAACACGGCCAGGACCGGGGCGGCCGGGGCCCGATACCGAAAACTCACGGCAAAGATCCACAAGGTCAGGTAAATGGACGCCACGAACAGGACAAGCACGGTCCGATCCGCGTCCCGGCGCCCGCGACGCGGCCCCCGCAGGAACCCGAACACCGCCAGGCCGGCCAGCACGGAAAACGGCAGGAACAGTAGCCCCAGCATGGGGATCCGGTCCTTTTCATAGTCCAGGTTGTACACGTCCCGGGCCTCGCGGTCGTGGACCGACCACAGGAGCTTGCGACCTAACAGCCTCAGGAACTCCAGCGGATGCCCTACGACGAATTGGAGGCCCTTGCCCATCCAGTAGCCGGACGACTCGGAAGGACTGACCTGGTGTCCCAGGGCTTTGGTTGCCCGCGCCATCTCCTCGTGCTGTTGTTCCTCGATGCGCCCGGAAAAGCCCGGTAGGGGCGAGGCCACACCCGTGGCGTCCGGGTGGTTGGCCTGGGCGAACACGATCCCGGCGTTGGTTGTGACCAGGGCCAAATCGCGTCCGACCATGGCGTTGCGCACGGTCACGGGGAGGATGATCGCCACGGTCCCGGCAACCAGCGCAGCCAGGTGGCAGGGCCGGATCCCTCCCCGATGGCGAAGGATCCGTAGGAAAATCCAGGCCACCAGGAGGCCCACGAAGATCAGGGCGTTGGAGCGAACCAGCACGGCAATGCCCAAGGCCAAACCCGCGGCCAGGAAACGGCGGGTCAAGGGCCGCTCCAGGGCCCGGAACAACAGAAACAGGGTTCCCAGACTGACCGTGATGGACAAGGTTTCCGTAAGCAGCTTGGATTCCAGAAACATCAGTGGGGCGTACAGCAACGCCACCACCATTGCCGTCAGCCCGGCCGAATGCCCGAACAAGCGCCGCCCGATTCGGTAGACAAGGTACAGATTCAACACGCCGAGGACGGCCTGGAGGCCAATCACGAGCCCCGGGGTTCGGCCCGTGATCCAGTAAAGGACACCCAGCAGGTAGGGATACAGAGGGGCCATGTAGTAAGGCATCGGGCCGTATCCCTCGCCCGAGGCCACCCGCTGGGCCCATCGGTCGTAAAACGCGGAATCCACTATTGGGGCGTCCACGTACGGAACATCCGCAAAATAGTGCAGCAGGTAGACGACTCGAACCAGGGCCGCCGACAACAGGACCGCGGCCACGATCCACCGACCGCGGATATCCATCTCGGCGGGGCTTGAACCAGGGAGGGAGGGAGGCCCGGCCGTCATGGAGCATCGATCCTCGAAAACCAAACGAGCACCATGATACTCCAAGCCCGGGCCAACCGGGAATGGGAGGGGCCAGTACGGGCACGCGGTACGGGTTCGGGGGGCTGAAGGCGGCGGCCGTTGCAAGGAGGCTGCCGCGCTACTTCAGGGGCTTGCCTTGGTACTCGCCAGTGAGGGATTCGAGAAAGCGGACGACCAGTCTGATTTCCTGCTTGGACAGTTCGGGGCGGACCTGGTACTTGGACATGATACCCACGACCTGAGTCAGGTCCGTGGCCGTCCCGTCATGCAGGTAGGGGAAGGTCAAGGCTATGTTGCGCAGTGAAGGCACCTTGAAACGGTGCATATCGTCCGGCTTTTTCGTGAAGTTGAACAGGCCCTGATCGGCCTCGGTGGGGTTGCCGCGGTCCTTGAAATAGTCTGCTTTGCGTCCCATCAATTCGAACGACTGCCCCCCCATTGCCTTGCCCACGTGGCAAGTGGCGCAGTCGTGCTCCAGGAACAGCAGGTAGCCCTGCTTCTGTTCGTCGTCCAGCGCCCCCTCATCCCCTTTCAAAAAGCGATCAAACGGGGAATCCGGCGTGACGAGGCTCTTTTCGAAGACCGCTATGGCATCGGCTATGTTGGCGGCGCCGACGCCCTGGCCGTAGATCGACTCGAACTCATGCTCCAGGGAGACATCCTGCTTCAGTTTGCCTACGACCTGGGGCCAGTCGGATCCCATTTCGATCGGGTTGTTGACCGGACCGCCCGCCTGCTCGGCAAGGTCGGCGGCGCGGCCGTCCCAGAACTGGCGGACATGGAACACGGCGTTGTAGACCGTGGGCGCGTTGATGCCACCGATCTGCCCATCAATTCCGGTCGAGAAGCGCGACTGGTCGGTGCCTCCCTTGTTGAGGGCGTGGCAAGAGGCGCATGACAGAGTGTCGTCCCTGGAAAGGCGCGTGTCGTGAAAAAGACGCTTGCCCAGAGAGACCTTTCGGGCATCCAGGCGCGCCGGCTCGGGCAACGGCTGAATCACCTGAGCGCGCACGGCATCAGGCAACCCCGCGGGTGCATAGAACCGTATGCGGACATCCCTGACCCAGTCCAGAATGCGCGCACGATCATCATCATCCATGCCGCCGTCCCAGTGAAGCGCCAGGTATCGGCCGGGAGGCATGTTGTCCTTGAAAGCCGTCTGTTCCAAACGGGCGAGGACCACCTCCGATACCGGTCCTCCATCCGCGGGGAGGAGGGCTTTCATCATGTCCAGCGCGCGTCTGCCTTTTTCGATGTCGGCCTTGATCAATCCACCCACCACGGGCAGCGAGGCATACAGGGGCAGGCGGGTTTCACCGGAATGACAGTTGAGGCACTTGACTTCCAGGACCGCCGCAACCTTTGCGAAAAGGGGATCGGCCGGACCCCTGACCGTCAACGCCGTACCGACCGGTGACCCAATAAAGAAGTTGGACAGGGGAACGGCCAGGATCAGCAACACGACGAACCCGGCGATGACTGCTAATTTCTTCATCCGCTCCCCCCGACTAGTTGTCCTGCATGGTGTCCCAAGGCTAGCCTAAGATCGAAATATCCGATGCGTCAAGAAAGCTGCGGGCAATCTTCAGTGCAATTACCGTCCGGGGTCAGGCGTCGTCGTCGCACTCCCCGCCCAGAAGTCGGCACAAGGCGCGGCGGTCGGTTTCGGGTCCAAGGGCCAGAACCGAGTCGCCCACCCGGAGTTCGGTGTCTCCGTGTGGGATTATCATCTCATCATCGCGCCGCACGCACACGAACAGTGTTTCGCTGAAGTCCGCAAAATCACGAATGGCTCCACGTTCCGACGGCAGACGTTCCACAGGTATCTCGAAGGCCTCGCGTTGCGGCCCCTCGTGGGTCAACAGGTGCACCAGACCGGGGCGCAGGACCAGGTTCTCGAGGGTCATGGCCAGTGTCCCGGTCCAATCGACCGGGACCACCCCGTTTCGAGCGAACAGGTCGGTGTTGTCCGGGTTGTTGTCGCGCGCCACGACCTGGTGCACGGACCCTATATCCCTGGCCGCGAGGCATGCCTCCAGATTGACCGAATCATCCCCGGTCACCGCCACGAACGAATCCCGCGATCCCAGGTCGGACCGACGCAGGGTTTCCGGGTCCGCGGCGGCCCCCAGGATCACGGGCACTCCGGATGGGAGCTTGCCAAGCTGCCCTGGGTCCTTTTCTATGACCACGACAGGCATGTTCTGGGTACGGAGGCGCTTTATCAATTCACGACCGATCCTCCCAGCGCCGGCCACCACTACCTTGCGCCTGGAGGCGCGTCGCCGTCTGAGGAGTTTGATGAAAGAGCTGGGCGACACGATGCAGGTGACCACGGAAAGCAGGATCACCGCGGATTCCGTTTCGCGCGATATCAGTCCCAGTTGCTGTCCGATGGCCGCAATCGCGATGATCAGCGACAACCGTGACGACAGCAGCATGCCGGCGGCCGCGGCTCGCCTCAGTCCGAATATGCCCTTGAACACGAGCAGAGTGGGCAGCACCTTGACCAGGTAGGCCCCAGCCACCAGCAGCCCCAGCAGTTCCAGGGTGCGCCAGCCACCGGTCAGTACTGACGCGTCGAAGGTGACCCCAACCATGACGAAAAAGACCGGAATAAAGAATCCGTAGCCCAGGACTTCCAGTTCGTGGGTCAGCAGGCTGTGTTCGCTGGACGTAAACAAGGATACCAGGGCGCCAGCCAGAAAGGCCCCCAGGATGACCTCGAGTCCGATTGCCTCGGTCAATCCGACGAATACCAGCAGCAGCACCAGGGAACCCCTGACCTTAATCTGGGTCGAGGACACCCCGGCCAGGACCCGACCCAGCAGGCCGCGCCGCGTGACGACGTCCCCCACCTTGATCGACGCCAGCAGAACGACCCCGAACACGAACACAACAATCAGGTCCCAGGACATCCCGCGGGTCGATACGATCAGGACCACGCTCAGGGCCACTATAGTCAGAATGTCGGCTATGACCGCGGACAGCAGGATCATCTGCCCCAGTCTGCTGGAGCTGATCTCCTCTTCCCGCAGCACGGGCATTACTAGGCCCACGGAAGTCGTACCCAGGATAAGGGTCATCAGCGGAAAGGACCTCATGTCAGCGAAGCCCAGAGTCAGCATGACCCATGCGACCCCAGCAGAACCGACAAGGGTAAGCGCGAACAGGATTGACGCCTTGAACAGGTCGCTGCCCCATGGACGGCCACGGGGCATCCGCCGGGCCTGGGTGTGAAGACGCCTGAAATCGATCTCCATTCCGGACAGAAACATCAGGTACACGAACCCGAACAGGGACAAAAACGACAGCACATCATCGGCCTGGACCCACTGGAGGCCGCTGCGCCCGATGGCGATGCCGCACAGCAACACGACCACCACGGGTGGAAAAGGTATCCATTTTTTCAGGCGAGCCACGACGATGGGCACCACGAACGCCAGGCCCATGATCATCAGCAGGGGCTGGAAGGAATGGCCGTGAGGCATGGTCAGGCTCCTCGCCGTACGTTCCTAATCACGGTACCACATGCTGCCCGCGACCATGGCCATGCACCCTGCCGCGAACCCAGGCACTATCTCATAGAGCCAGGCCCCGAATCCGACCGCGTTCCAGCCAATGGTCACGACCGATCCGGCAACCAGCGACCACAGGACCCCCTTTAGGGAGGACCCCTTCCAGAACAGGGACAAAATGACCGCCGGCCCGAAAGCCGCGCCCATGCCCCCCCAGGCATACTTGACCAGGCCCAACACGGTGCTGTCGCGGTCCATGGCGATATACGCTGCGGCCAGCGTGATGGCGATCACTGTCAACCGCCCGATCCAGACCAGCTCCGCCTGGGACGCGCCCCTGCGAAAGAGCCGCGCGTAAATGTCCTCGGTGACGGCGGACGATGAAACAAGGAGCTGCGAGTCGATGGTCGACATTATGGCGGCCAGGATCGCGGCCAGCAGGATGCCCCCCAGCCAGGGATCGAAGATCTGGGTCACCATGCGAATGAAGACCCTTTCGTGATGGTCGAGTCCCCCCGGGGGAAACCAGGCGATTCCAGCAAGGCCGACAAGCACGGCCCCCAACAGGGCGAAAAAGGCCCATGTCATCGCAATCACACGCGACCGCGGGATATCGTCCACCGAACGGGCGGCCATGAACCTGGCCAGTATGTGGGGCTGCCCGAAGTAACCAAGTCCCCACGGAGCGGCCGACACCACGGCCAGCAGCCCCGCCATCCCTGTTCCCGGCATCACGGCCGTCGAAATACCTTTATCGACCATGGCGGTCCGGATTCCATCGAATCCCCCGACGTCCACGAGCGCGACCACCGGCACCACCAACAGCGCGAAAAGGATCATCAGGCCCTGCACCAGGTCGGTCCAGCACACGGCCAGAAACCCGCCCATGGCGGTGTACACCAGAATCACACCGGCCCCGGTCCAGACGGCGACTCCGTAATCAATGCCGAGGACCGATTCGAAAAGGAGCCCGGACGCCTTGAGGCCCGAGGCCGAATAGACAGTAAAGAAAAAAAAGACGATGACGGCGGAAACCACGCCCACGGCGCCTGGGGGACGGTCGAACCGTTTTTCAAAGAAAGACGGCAGCGTTATCGCGCCGACGCGTTCCGTGGCGGACCTCAAGGCGGGCGCTATGAATTTCCAGTTCAGGTACATCCCGGCCAGCAACCCCGACCGCGATCCATGTTTCGCCAAGACCGTGCAGAAACACGGCCCCCGGCAGCCCCATGAGGAGCCAGCCGCTCATGTCGCTGGCCTGGGCAGACAGGGCCGTCACCCATGGATTCAGGTCGCGCCCACCCAGCAGGTAGTCCTCGATCGTTTTGGTGCGCCTGAAAAAAACAGCGCCCAACGCAAGCATTGCGACCAAGTAGACCGCGAAGGTAACCAAAGTCCCAGTATGCAGGGTCCCAGTATGCATGGTGTATTGATAGAACGTCGGGGTCGAATCGTCAATCCGGGTCGAACGAACATCTTTGAACGTCGAAAGACGATTCCAACCGACCGGCGTGGGCCAATGTGAGGGGCCGGGGCGTCAGTTGGTCTGCACCTTCCCGTCCGCCTTGGCGGCCTGCTGCTCCGCGACTTTCTTTCGGACTTCTTCCATGTCCAGGTCCTTGACCTGCTGGATGATGTCCTTCAGAGCGTTTTCGGGAAGCATCCCAGGTTGCAGGAACAGCAGGATCTTTTCCCTGAAGATCCCCAACGTGGGGATCGAACTGATGCCGAACTGGGCTGCCAGTTCCTGTTGAGCCTCGGTATCCACCTTACCGAATGCAAGGTCGGGGTTGTCCTTGGCCGCCTTTTCGAAAATGGGTCCGAACATCTTGCACGGGCCGCACCAGTCAGCCCAGAAGTCAAGGAGAACGATGTCGTTGTTCTCGATCACTTCGTTGAAATTCGCAGTGCTCATCTCGATGGTTTCGCCGTTCATCAATCGCTCCTTGGTTTTGTGGTACTCCCTGGGCGCCTTGCCACACTTTGAAAAAAACTGAAATTCAACGATCCGCTGACAAAGGTGGTAATCAGGACATTTTTTGTCAACTACCAAATTACCTTTCATGGCCAAAGCAATGCGTTTTCGCCACGTTTGCGGGCGGGAATACGGACCGCCGACCCCAAAGAACAACTAACCTGGGTTTGACCTGAAGTATTTGTTTGGACTATTTTATTGCGTCATTAAGACCCACGATACTGGAGTCGATCGGATGATGATGAAAAAAATTGCGCTTGCAATCCTGCTTATTCCTTTGGTGCTCGTGGCCTGTGGAAACAGTACAAGTGACGGCACGGACACCCAGGTCGGCCAGGACGCCACCATGGAAACCGCGTGCATTCCGGACTGCTCATTGACCTGGTGCGGGGGCGATGACGGGTGCGGGGGCAAGTGCACGACCTGTCCCACCAACTCGACGTGCAACACAGCGTCATGGACCTGCGAGTGCATCGGTTCGTGGTGCGAAGGCAACTGCTGCCTGCCGAAGCAGACCTGCGGTACGGATGGGACGTGTCTGGGCGAGGGCTGTGTTCCGGATTGCGGAGGCAAGTGGTGCGGCGCAGATGACGGATGCGGGGGCAAGTGCACGGCCTGTCCGGACAACGCGACCTGCAACTCGGTTACGTGGTTCTGCGACTGCCCCACGGACTGGTGCGGGGGCAACTGCTGCGCGGCGGGCCAAAAGTGCGGCGCCGACCAGACCTGCGAAACCTGCTTTCCGGACTGCACCGACAAAGCGTGCGGAGACGATGGGTGCGGTGGGACCTGCGGCGCATGCGAGGCGGGACAGACGTGCAACTCCGGGGCCTGCGTTACCTGCACGTGCGACGACAAGGAGTGCGGTGACGACGGGTGCGGCGTGAGTTGCGGAACCTGCGCGGACGGCAAGACGTGCCAGGAAGGTCAGTGCGTAATACACTGCGATTCCGACGGCTTTGACGGCCCGGTCATCAATGCGTCGTGGAAGCCCATGGAAGGCATGGACAGCCCCAAGGGCAACTTCGTGTTCTCTTCCGACACCACTTCAGGGTTCCCCTACAGCGGCCTCCTGCTGATCATCCGGCAGTACAGTACCTACAAGGGACCGACCGGCCCGGGAACCTATCAGATCACGGACGACGACTTCGCGAACTGCGATATCTGCATGCTGATGTTCGAAAACTGCACCGAAAGCAAGTGCGACCGGATCTACCTGGCCCAGGAAGGCACCATCGACATCAGCAAGCTGGATGGGGCCAACGGCCCGTTCGAGGCCACTCTGCACAACGTGGTGATGCGCGAGGCGGTCATAGGCGCCGAGGATTTCAGCACGAAAATCGTGGATGACGGCAAGAACTGGTGCCTGGACGGCAAGCAGATGTCCTCCAACGAGGTCAACCTCGACGTTCCCGAGCCGGAATGCGTCCCAGAGGGCACGGGCACGACGCTGGACAAGAATATCGAGGATTTCTCGCTGACCAACTGCAACGGCCAGCAGGTCTCGCTGCATGATTTCTGCAAAAAGACAAAGGCCGTGTGGATCATAATGGTGACCGGATGGTGCCCCTATTGCGCCGAACTGGTGGATCAGGCGACGCAAATCCTCAAAGACTATGCCCCGGACGTGGAAATATGGGTTGTTCTGGGCGAGGATGTAAACGGGAACACCCCGGATCAGCAGGAATGCGTGGCGTACGCCAACAAGCACAACTTCCCGAGGAATCGGACATTCTATGACGCGGGGTGGCAGGAACTCATCAAGCATATATCCCCGGTGTACATGTCGGGCGTCCCGTACAGCATGATCCTGGACGGCGACAACATGGCCTACACCTGGTCATCCGCGTACGCTGGGTCGATCAACCAGACCCTGAACTCTCTACTGAACGACTGATCGACGCGCCTTGGTCGTCTTTCCCCTCCCAAAGCGCCGCACCCGTCGTCGAATAGCCATGCGCGCGTCGGGTTCAGGTCCTTGCCAGCGAGTGGAAGTGCAGCCACTTGACGTAGCGGGCGAGGACGCCGGGGCTGCCGCACTCGTCGACTTCGGTGATTTTGAGATCCATTACCCTTTCGTTGGCCTTCAGTCCGTCGGTTGCCTTCTCGACCAGACACTTGCATACAATGTTCCGATAGCCGGTTTCGCAGGGGATCCCAATCCGCGCCGACAGATAGGTCGATGAATCCATGCTGAAATCCGAGGTCCGGATGATCAGGCCGTCCAGTCCCAGGCGAACCACCCTGCCCTTTCCGTCCATGTTGTCGGCGGTCAGGTCAGCATACAGCGAAACCGGGGACAACGATTTTTTTCGCTGAATCATCCGGCTGATCGCGCCTGATTCACTGGAGTGCGGCAGTTCTTCGCCGGTGAACACGTGCGCCGGCACCTCAAGGGTATCGCCCGCCATCCGAGAGCGGGGCATGGGTTCCGCGTCATCGAGGCGATTGACCATTTGATCCGGTCCTGATGGTTTTTGGTATTTCAAGGGAAGGACCGGGTCCGTGGATCGCGTGGAGAATCTGTACACGTATCGTTCAGCGCCGGGGGGGCCGCCGGATTCCTCGGCGATGTCTATGAACGGCAGACGGAACAACGTCTTCATGAAATCCGTCAGTTGTTCGGATGACCCGTCGGTAACCGCCTTTTCCCATTCGAGTCCCACGCCGGGCGTCGCGCCGGCCTGTCGGCGCATCACGCGCCCAAAGAGAAAAATCGGGTGGCCATAGCCGGCTTCCCGTCTGAAGACCAGACCGACGGTAGCGCCCAGAGGCAATGCCAGACGGTCCCTTGTCCGAACGAAAAGCCCACCTTCACTGATGTTCTCGCATCTGGCGTCCAGGCGGCGCCCGTCAACATAGCAAAAGAGTTCTCTTTCCAGCCTCCACCTGGGATGCTCGCGCCTGTTTTCCGATATCGGATCGCTCACACATGCCCCCCGGAAAATCTTCAGGAAAGATAGCATCGGATGGAACCGAACGCCCAATGAACTGCCGGCTCTTCGCTCTTGACTCCGCTTCGGCACTGATGTGAACTCTCAGGTGAGTTGGAGAACGGACGGTCACGGGTTTATGCTGCCTTCCGACGGTAGGTCCCGAAATGGCGAAACACAGCAGAATTGACGCGCTTGTGGTCGGGGGAGGCGCCTGGGGGACCACCCTGGCCACCCTCATGGCCCGTGGCGGACGCAGGGTCCGCATGTGGGTCAGGGACCGTGAACTGGCCAGGGAAATCAACCTGGGTCACACAAACGACAGATATCTTTCGGGATTCGAACTGCCCCCCGATCTGCGTGCGGTGGTGGACCTGAAACGCGCGGTTCGCTGCGCACCGGTAATACTGATGGTGGTGCCATCAAAGCACTTCCGGGCCGTGGCCAGGACCGTGGGCGAGGTCATCGAAGGGGACCAGGTGCTGGTCCATGCCACCAAGGGCATCGAAGAAGATTCTTTCAAAAGGATGTCACAGGTCCTGAGCGAGGAGACATGCACGCTGAAGACAGGGGTCCTGACCGGACCGAATCTCGCCAGGGAGATCATGGCGGGCGACCCGGCCGGCGCCCTCGTCGCATCCCGGTTCGAAGCCGTGGTTGAGGCCGTGCAGCCACTGTTCGCCGGCTGTAATCTGCGCGTCTACGGCGGCAGCGACGTGATCGGGGCCGAGGTCGGAGGCGCGTTCAAAAATATCATAGCCCTGGCCGCAGGCGCCGCCGACGGCATGGGATTGGGCGCCAACGCCAAGGCCCTCCTCCTGACCAGGGGTCTGATCGAGATGGCCAGGTTCGGGGCCGCGCTGGGCGCCCGGGTCCACACGTTCGTGGGCCTTGCCGGAATAGGGGACCTGATA
>JAADHL010000046.1:0-2674 GCA_013151875.1 Deltaproteobacteria bacterium | reverse complement strand
GGTGGGCAGGCGCCTGGCCGCCGGCGAGACCACTGATTCCATAGTCGCGGGAATGAGCCATGTTGCGGAGGGCGTCACCACCACGGCGGCCGTTCATCACCAGGCGTTGTCATTGGGACTCGACCTGCATGTCGTTCGCACGGTCTATCGCGTCCTGTACGAAGGGATCTCCACCTTCGACGCCCTCGAAGAGATGATGGCCGGCCCCGTGGGTGAGGAATTGGAGGCGCTTCAGGAGGTTGAAAATGTCTGAATCATCGTATCGGCGTATCCTGTGCCTGTCGCTGTTTGCGGCGATGGCCGCCTGCGCGGCGAGCCAAGACAAAACCGACCCAGGCGCCGAACTGGATGCGGGCATCGGCCAGGATGCGGTCGATACCGTGGCCGACACTCCCGTCGAACCTGTATTGACCGCTGATCAGGTCCTTTCGCCCGGTCCTTTTCATTCGGGCTTCATAAAGCTGGATCTCGTGGACGCAACACGCCCGACCTCGGCGAACGGCGACTATCCTGGCGCGGACAGCCGCACGCTTTCCACGGTGATCTGGTTTCCGACGAACGACACGCCCACCGATCCTTCGGGGTGGGTGGAAAACGCGACACCCGTTACCGATGGAGGCCCTTGGCCGCTGGTCGTCTACAATCATGGGTTCATGTCCAACAATCACGAAAATGACGACCTCGCCGCGCTGCTGGCCACGAGGGGCTATCTGGTTGCCGCGGCCCTTTTCCCACTGACCAACACGCTGGCCCCGGGCAACCCGAACGCCGCCGACGTAATCAATCAGCCGGGCGACGTGAGTTTCGTAATAGATCAACTGCTGGCAAGGAGTTCAGACCCAGGAGACACCCTGCACGACATGATCGACCCGGACAGGATCGGCCTGATGGGCGTGTCGCTGGGGGCCCTGACCAGCCTGGTGACAGCGTTCCATGATGACTATCGGGACCCCAGGGTAAAGATGGTGGCAGGGGCCGCGGCGCCCGGTTGTTACCTGGCCGACGGCTTCTTCGACAACGCCGACCTGCCCGTTATGCTGGTTCACGGCACCATGGACGAGATCGTGACATACGCCGAAAACGGCCCCCCGACCTACGAGGCGGCGCATCCCCCGAAGTTCCTCGTGACAATGGAAGGTGGAACGCACACCGCGCTGGCGGGGCTGGCGCTCGGAATGACCAGCCAGTTTCCCAATCCCGATCAGATGGGTTGCACCGCCATGGAAGGCAACGAATCAGTTTCGGCCGAGACCCTGGCCGTCATGTCGGAAGATTTCGGTGGCAAGGACCACGATTCCGCGATGTCCCAGTGCCCCGCGCCGTGCGCCGAAGCAGACGACTTTCCACCGGCAATGAAGGCCGAGCGCGAGATCCGGATCGTGTACCTGGCCTTCGTGTCATTCACCGAAGCATACCTCGGGGGCGACCAACGATACCTTCGTTATCTTGCCGACGGCCTGGACCCGCCAAACGACGACGTAACGGTCCTGATGGACATGGGTCAATGAAAACCTAAAGTTCCGGAACATTCCTGCCGAAAACAAATCACGTGCGGACAATTGCGACCAGGTTGATCGATGAGCCCGCACTGCCCAGGGGGTGCTGCCATGAACGATACACTGAGACAACATCGAAGGTGCCCGGTCAATGTGATCGCCCGCATCCGGGTCAACCCGGATGAGGATCTGGAGGCGCGTTGCGCCACGGACCTGTCCCTCGGCGGGCTCAAAATGGTCCTTGACCACGAACTTGAACCGGGACACAGAGTCAAACTGGAATTCAGACCCCTCCAGAGCCGCGGCCGCATCGAGTCGGTCGCGGCCGTCAGATGGTGCCGGCCCCAGGGCGAGCACTTCGCCGCCGGCCTGGAGTTCGTCGAGATGGACGAAGGGTCCAGGGAGCGCTTCGAGGAGGCGCTGGAGGTCCTGGAGGACCGATCCAGAAACGGTCCGGTGCGCTGCCTGTCCGAGGCGGTGATCGAAACCCAGTCCGTGGAGGCCTTTGCCTCGTCCTATGGCACAGACCTGTCCGAGGCCAGGCTCACGGTCGGTACGGAGGAACCCTTCGACCCTGGTGACCAACTCCTGGTGGTTGTCGATACCGGCGATCAGGAGCCGGCGTTCAGGGCCGATTCAGTGGTGTGCTCGTGCGAGAGGGCGGACGGCGGTTATTCGGTCGGCGTGCGGTTTTGGTACCTCGATGAGACATCCAGGCGTTTCGTGGAACAGGTTGACGCGGCCCTGGAACCGGCCCGCGGGTCGGGACGCTGGCGAGGCGTCGACGAGGAGGCCTGGTTCGAGGAGGGAGAGCGCCTCAGCGGCCTGCACAGACTGGAGATCCCCAGGGCGGTCGTCAGTCGATGGCCCCTGCCCCAACGGCTGGGCATCGGGGTTGCCGGGGTAAGCGGCCTGGCGGCGGCGGCCCTGGCCTTGTTCCTTGTCTTCCGCGGCCCCGCGGTCGAGGGTCTGCCTTCAACGGATCAGGCTGGTCACGCGTTGATTACCCAGTCCGGGCATTCGCCTCAGTCCGCCGTTGTCCCCTCGACGCTCCCATCACGAATTAAGGATCCCAGCCTAGAGGAACCCAGGCAAAACGAACCCAGCCAAAAGAAAAGTACTGTTGTACAACCGGAAATAAAACCGGAAGCAGTCGCTTCTGTCGAAATCGGGCCGAT
>JAADHL010000155.1 GCA_013151875.1 Deltaproteobacteria bacterium | reverse complement strand
GAGTCAGGGCCCTGCTCCGGGCCGCGCCGAGGGACCCGGCCCCCGAACGACCTCTGGACCAGTTTGGCGATGCGGTTCGCCAGATTGCCCAGGTCGTTGCCCAGATCGAAGTTATGCCTCTTCAGAAAGGCCACTTCACTAAAGCTGGCGTCGAGCCCAACGACCATCTCGCGCATCAGAAAATAGCGCAGTGAATCCACGCCGTACTTACTGTTCAGGTCCAGGGGATCGACCACGTTTCCCAGGGACTTGGACATCTTTGTTTCGTCCACCAACCACCACCCCGTGGCGATGATATGCCTGGGCAATGGAAGGTCCATGGCCATCAGCATGGTGGTCCAGTACACGCTGTGGGTGGTCAGAATGTCCTTGCCGATGAGGTGGTGCGAATGGGGCCACAGACCGGCAAAACGCTCTTCATCAGAGTAAAGGCCGATGGCGCTGACGTAGTTCAACAGGGCGTCAAACCAGACATATGTCACGAATTCGTGGTCAAAGGGCATTTCGATGCCCCATGACAGCCTCTTTTTCGGCCTTGAAATGCACAGATCGGACAGGTCCTGCTTGGTCAGAAAGCCCAAAACCTCGTTCTTTCTGCTTTCAGGTCGTATGAAGTCCGGGTTGGCCCGGATGTGCTTTACGAGGGCGTCCCGGTACTTTCCCATCCTGAAGAAGTAGTTGGCCTCCTTCAGCTTGTGTACCTCGCCGCCGGTCTCGGGGCACTTTCCATCGATCAGTTCGTCCTCGGTAAAAAACTTTTCGACCCTCGGACTGTAGAACCCCTCGTATTCGTCCTTGTAGATCTCGCCCTTGTCCCACAGGCTCTGGAGGGCCTCCTTCACGACCTTGACGTGTCGCTTTTCCGTTGTCCGAATGAAGTCGTCGTTGCCGATGTCGAGAGTGGGCCACAGGTCCCGGAAATGGGTCTGCATTTCGTCGCAATGCTGCTGCGGAGTCAGCCCACGCTTCTTCGCCGCCTCCTCGACCTTCTGACCGTGTTCGTCCACCCCGGTCAGGAAAAAGGTCTTATCGCCGAAAAGGCCATGGTATCGCTTCAGGACGTCGGCCAGGACCGTGCAGTAGGCATGCCCGATGTGAGGCCTGTCGTTGACGTAGTAAATGGGCGTCGTGATGTAGAAAGCGCCCTTGGAATTCTTGTTCAATTTGTGCCCCTACAGCTTTTCACTGACTGATTTCGCCTGCAGGAAAAGGCCCAGGTAGTCCCTGCCCCCTGCCTTGGAATCCGTGCCGGACATGTTGAACCCGCCGAAAGGATGCACGCCCACAAGGGCGCCCGTGCACTTCCGGTTGAAATAAAGGTTGCCCACGAACAGGTCGCGACGCCCCTTTTCCAGACGGCCTCGATTGCGACTGTAGACCGCCCCAGTCAGGCCATAAACAGTGTCATTGGCGATCTCGACGGCATGATCGAAGTCCCGCGCCTTGATGCAGGCAAGCACGGGTCCGAATATCTCCTCCTGTTCGATCACCGCCCCCGGCTTCACGTCCGCGATAACCGTTGGTTCGACAAAGTAACCGGGTCGATCCAGCCTTGCGCCTCCATGAAGCAGGCGGCCTTCGCCCTTCCCGGTTTCGATGTATTTCAGGATTCCGTTCATCGCGGATTCGGTGATCACCGGTCCCAGGTTGTTGTCGGGGTCCTTCATAGGCCCTTGTCTGAGGGCCTTTACCCTTTCCACTATGCCATCGATCACCTGGTCGTACACCGCGTCCACGATGATCGCCCGCGAGCAGGCCGAACACTTCTGCCCCTGAAAACCGTAGGCGCTGGTCACGATGCCCTGGGCGGCCTCGTCGAGGTCGGTTTCCTCATCCACGATGATGAAGTCCTTGCCGCCCATCTCGGCGATGACCCGCTTGATCCATTTCTGACCGTCCGCGGTCCTGGCTGCCGTCTCGTTGATGTGAAGCCCGACTTCCCTGGACCCTGTGAATGCGATCATGCGCGTCAGAGGATGCGCCACCAGGGTATCCCCCACGAGGCCTCCGGAACCGGGCAGGTACTGAAGCACGCCGTCGGGGACCCCTGCCTCGCGCAGGATATCCAGCAGATACCAGGCCGTCACGGGCGTTGACGAAGCCGGTTTCAGGACGACCGTATTGCCGGTCACCAGGGCCCCCACTGTCATGCCGGCGGTTATGGCCAGGGGAAAGTTCCATGGCGGGATCACGACGACCACGCCCAGCGGCAGGTAGGTCAACTCAGAGGCCTCTCCCGGCAGGAACGTCAGCGGCTGGCGATCGCCATACCGCATGGCCTCTCGCGCGTAGAAATCGCAGAAGTCGATGGCCTCCGCAACGTCCGCATCGGCCTCGATCCAGGATTTTCCGGCCTCCAGGACCTCCACGGCGTCCAGTTCGAAGCGGCGGCGGCGCATGATGTTGGCGGCGCGCAGCATTACCGCGGCGCGGGCGTCAAAGCTCATGCTGGCCCAACCGTCGAATGCCCGAGAGGCTGATTTCACCGCCAGGTCGGCCAGTTCCGGCGTAGCGGCTGAAACCCTGCCGACCACCTGTTCCGGGTCGGACGGGTTCAGGCTGTCTATGCGGTCGTTCGACGTGACCTCCCGGCCCTCGATGAAAAGCGGGTATTCGGTGCCGAAACGGCCTTCTATCAGGTCAAGCGCCCCTTCCATCGCACGTGAATTGGACCCGTTGCTGAAATCCGTGAGCGCCTCGGGATGAAACTCGGTTACCATGACCTCCTCCCTGTCCGTCCATCGCCTCCGATCCGCGCGGATTATAGGAGGTCTCCATCCGGCGGTCCAGCGGGTAAGAGGGCGGTAGAAAAATTGACCGTTCAACTATCCGGCCTTACGCTTCCGGGGTGATGAATGCGGGCACGGAAAAGCTGCCGACAAACCATGCCGAGCTGGGCAGATGCGTAATCTGCGGCGCCCCGGGGACGTCACAACATGACTTCATCTGCGCGGATTGCGGGGACCCCCTTGCAGTGACCTTGTACTGCCTGCGATGCGAACGACGGCTCGCCCTCAACCAGGAGGCGGCGTCCGCCTTTTTGGCCGACAACGGATATGATTTCGACGACCTGAGGGGATTGGTGCTGAAGGTTACGTGCTGCTCTCGATGCATGGGCCCGGATGAACGCTCGGACCTCAGCATCTATCGCATCCGCTTCGGCGCGCTGGAATCATGACCTTCGGCACTGGGTTCTCCCGTGTCGGCGGGGTTCGAAATGCTCACGAATCCTGACAATCGGAACAAGTATAAAAAAATCCATGTAATGGGTGTCGGCGGGACCGCCATGGCCGCGATTGCCGGTCTGTTCAGCGAATCGGGCCTGGAGGTGAGGGGATCTGACGCCGCGCGGCCCTATCCGCCGATGAGTACCGCTTTGGACACATTGGGAATCGAGGTGATGCACCCTTACGGCCCTGAAAACCTCGCATGGGGCCCTGACCTGGTAGTCGTGGGAAACGTGATCAGGCGATCGAATCCAGAGGCGACGGCCCTTCTGAAATCATCGATTCCTTACCTTTCGATGCCGCAGGCATTGAGCCGGTTTTTTCTGGGAGGCCGGACATCCCTGGTGGTGGCCGGGACCCACGGAAAGACCACCGTATCGTCCCTGCTGGCTCACTTGCTGAACGCTCAGGGCATGGATCCATCTTTCCTGATCGGCGGCATCCCTCTGGATTTCAATTCCAACTACAGACTGGGAAGCGGCGCGTATTTCGTGGTCGAGGGCGACGAGTACGACACCGCATTTTTCGACAAAGGCCCGAAATTTCTTCACTACGGCCCCAGCGCGGCAATCATCAACAACATCGAGTTCGACCACGCCGACATATTCGAGGACCTGGATCACGTAATCCGCACATTCGGACGTCTGGCTTCCATCATGCCCGCCGGCGCCCCCCTGCTGGTTCCGGAAAAGGACGCGAATTGCAGGCGGGCAGTGGCCGGTACTGCGGCAAAAGTCGTCACCTTCGGCCTCGAATCCGGTGACTGGCACGCTGCGGACAGGGGCCTTTCAAAAGGACGCGCCCTGTTCAGCCTGGTTCATGGAAATGATCCCGTGGGCGAATTCGAATCGCCTCTTCCCGGCAACCACAACATCGTCAATACGGTTGCCGCTCTCGCCCTGCTGAATGAGGTGAACGCGGCCATCCCTGCCCTACTGCCGGGAGCCCTGGCCGGCTTCAAGGGGATTCGCAAGCGCCAGGAGGTCAAGGGCATTGCGGGATCCGTGACCGTAATCGATGATTTCGCGCATCACCCGACCGCGGTCCGCGAGACCATCAGGGCCATACGCTCGGCCTACCCGGGTTCAAGGGTCATCGCGCTTTTCGAGCCAGAGTCCAACACATCCAGGCGCGCCGTCTTTCAGGCGGATTACGTCACCGCCTTCGCCCAGGCCGACATGGTCTTTTTTACAACGCCTCTCGAAAAGCCGGACAATCTGGCCCAAAACGAAAGAATCGACATGAATCGACTGTGCGAGGACATCCGAAGGCGGGGCGTGCCCGCGACGATGATCCGGGATGTGGACAGCCTGGCCTTGACCGCCGCCGGTAAGGCCCGCCCCGGAGACGTGATACTGGCGATGAGCGGTCGGGACTTCAAGGGCGTGCATGCCCGAATACTGAAGGCTCTGGCCAATGGACGTCTTGACACCGCATCGAACGAGACTTAGATTTCCAGAACGCGGCGATTGGGTCGCGGTGCCTGGTCGTCGTCACCGCGACGGCTGTTCAACTGGAGTCGTCATGTCTGATGCAGCAAAATACGATGTTCGGATTCTGGACCGCATGATCGAGACCGGACGGGTGACAAAGAAGGACCTGGACGACGTTCTCAAGAACCTGCCTGACGTAACGGACAAGGCCGAAAACGTGGAGGCGTCGCTTGCGGATCGCGATGATGCCGCGGCCCCTGCGCCAAAAGCCGCCCCGTCCGCCGCCAGTACCCCGAAAGCAAAGACGTCCGGAAAGAAAAAGTCCGGAAAGGATACCAAGTGAGGGGAGGCCGAAGCAGTCGAGGTTCGCAATGAGTGAAAACGGCGACCAAGTCACAAAGAGCGCGACGGACGGTACGGGTTGCGAGGAATCTCTGCACCAGGGTGGTGTCGATTTCTCCACTTTCGTCCTTTCCCTGGGCACGTCCGTCCTGGTCCACCTGGGGGTGGGTGAGGAAGAGGGTGAAGGCGAGTCCGCGGAAAAGCGGATAAATCTCCCCCTCGCCCGTCACGTCATCGACATTCTGGCCATGCTAAAGGACAAGACCGCCGGAAACCTGGAAGAGGACGAAGAAAAGCTCGTCGACCAGTTGCTGTTCGACCTTCGTCTCAAGTTCGTCGAAGCCTGCAACGCGCAAGGATCACATACGCAAGGATCACATACACAGGGATCTCAAACACAGGAAGACAAGGAGTAGAAATGGCTGGATCCGAAAACCTGGTTCATCTGTCCGACCAGACTTTCGATGAGGAGGTCCTCAAGAGCGACGTCCCGGTAATTGTGGATTTCTGGGCCCCTTGGTGCGCCCCCTGCCGGGCCATCGGCCCCATCGTGGAAGAGATCGCCGATACCTACGCCGGCAAGGTGAAGGTAGGCAAGATGAATGTCGACGAACACACCAGGGTGGCATCGCAGTTTCAGGTGACCGCCATCCCCACCCTCCTCATCTTCAAGGACGGCCAGGTGGCCAAACAGATCATCGGCGCCGTGGCCAAATCGAAGATCATCGAGGCCATAGACGGCAGTTTGTGACTTTTTACCGGTGCCTGTGGCCGGTTCGTTCGGGCATCGGGTACTTCGCGCCATCCAATCTGAGATCCACGTGGCCCTTCCTGTCGTTGATCGTCCCTATACGCGTCATGCCGAGGGCCTCGAAACGATCCACAAGGTTCCGGTCCATGCACGTCAGCAACTGGTAGTCCTCTCCGCCGGTCAGCGCGCCAAGCACCGGATCCGGCCCACCCTGGCCGTAAAGACGCCTTGATTCCGGGTCGATCGGCAACAGTTCCACCTCCACTTCCGCGCCGACACCCGAACTGTCGAGCACGTGCCCCAGATCGGCCAAGAGCCCGTCGGATACGTCGATCGCGCAGTGAACCCCGGGTTCGTGGCACAACATCCGGCCTATGTCCACGCGCGGTTCGGGACGTCTGAATGACTTCAGCAGATTAGGATAATCCGCCTGATCGATGGTCCCGTCATCAAGTATGAACAGGCCCATTGCGGCCGAGCCCAGAGGGCCGCTCGCCAGGATCGCGTCCCCGGGTTCGGCTCCCGACCTGGTCAAAAACCTACCGCCGTCAGTCAGGCCGATGGCCGTGACGGTGACCTCGAACGGGCCGTCGGTGCCGGTCACGTTGCCGCCGGCCACGCCGACTGCAAATCGTCCCGCGGCCAACCCTATTCCCATTGCGACTTCCAGGACCTCAACGTCGGACATGGACCTTGGGATGGTCAACGAAACCAGCGCTGTCAATGGGTGCGCCCCCATCGCAGCAAGGTCGGACAGGTTGACGGCAACGGCCTTGAAGCCCACATCCTCGGGACTGCACCATCCCCACTTGAAATGGACAGCCTCCACCAGGGAATCGGTGGTGACCACCACGTTCTCGCCACCGGGATCCAGAACGGCGGCGTCATCGCCGATGCCCAGAACGATTCCGTCCCGCTGCGATGCTGCCCCATTCAGGAC
>JAADHL010000290.1:6760-8573 GCA_013151875.1 Deltaproteobacteria bacterium | reverse complement strand
GTGGTCCAGTAAGAGGGCGCGAAGGGGATCCGCTATGAACAGCCACTGGATTTCGATGCGCCGGTTGGTAAGCAACGACCTGATCGCCAACCACGTAGAATCCACGTCGATTGCGACCTCGACCCCATCGATTTCGCCTCTGCCGGCCGCATCAACATGGACAAAGTCAGGGGGGATCACCTGGCGTCCGTCAGGCCCCTTGAGATACAGACCAATATCCACGTCACGGCCCGAGTTGTGCGATACGCTCCACGGGATGTCGCCCCCACCTTCCCTTGACAGGTTACCCACCGTCAGGACGGCCCCCTCATGCGCACCAGCGACGTCTTCGGCCGCCTTCAGCAAGGCAGCCACCACCTCGTCGGTCCCGCACCGGGTGTTCCTGACCGCCTGCGCCTCCAGTATTCGGTGGTGGGCGCCGATGATCGGCAGGCGGCGGCACTCAACCACAAAGCCGTCCTTGGTGGTTCCGATCGACAGGGAACCCTTGCCCCTCATTCGACCGACGGATGGATGCGTCCTGTGGATGGGCGAAAGCGGCGGATTGTACAGCCTGGTTTCAAGCGATCTTCGGGTTTTGCCGACGATACCCTCAGGAGGCATCCCCCTCACGAACGCGGTCTTGGGCGGCCTGAAGGAACCCGCGGGCCCATCCGTGCGCACGCATGCCGAAACGGCGGAAATCAACAACGCAATTGTCACGAGTCGCCGCACGATGAAATGCTAACAGACCATTTGACGCACGGCCAAGCACTTGCTAGAAATGTTTCACACGGACGCCGTTCTCATTTGCGTACCGGACTGTAATGGTTGATGACAGCAGGTTCAGCCGCGAGGCTCGCCAGGTCCTGGCCGAGGCGGGAGACATTGCAAAGCGCGCGGGCAAGAAGCTGGACAGTTCCCACCTCGTGCTCGCGATATTCACCGTGCCTTGCGAAGCGCAATCAATCCTCATCGAAAAGCGTCTGGTGGTGGATCAGATCCTCGATTGTCTGCCCATTCCCGATGCCGAGGCCTACGAAACCATAGGTGTCATCTACTCTACCGCCGCCCAGATCTGCGCAAACCTCGGGTCACGGCAGGTCACATCCGTTCACATCCTGATGGCGGTGTCCAGGATCACGTCGTCGCACGCCGCGCGGGTACTGGAAAAGGCCGGGCTTCCGATGTTCGCCCTTCGCACTCATGCCATGGCCCACCTGACCGATCCCCGGCTGAAACGCGCCGCCACGGAACGGCTGATAGCGACCGGATCAAACGGCATCGACGGCGCCGCGCCGGTCCTCCTGATGGGGGCCGGCCCCAGGAGGTCCAGGCTGAGGAGCGAGGACGGTTTCATGCACTCCGCCGGCGTTGCTTCGAACAAAGCATTGATCGACGATGACCAGGAACCCGTTGAGTTCAATCTGACCGACCAGCCCGCGCAAGGCCCCGCGCACGAACGCGATGCGTCACCCGCTCCCAAGGCCGACCGCCCCGCGAATCAGGCCTCCGCCGAAGTCGGTGAAGGTTTCCGTTTCGCCTTGGATCCCGAGGAATTCCCGACCCTCGTTTCCCTGGGGCGCAACCTGACCCTGGAGGCCGAGCAGGGCCTGATCGATCCCCTGATAGGTAGGCGCAAGGACCTGGAAAGGGTCGTGGATATTCTTTGCAAGCGCAGGGCCAACAACCCGCTTCTGCTGGGCGATCCGGGCGTGGGCAAGACCGCTCTGGTCGAAGGTCTGGCGTCACTGATCGTTGGGGGGGACAAGGACCTGCCCAACGGCCTTGATGGAAAGGTCATCGTGGGCCTGTCGGTCGCGGACATGCTGGC
>JAADHL010000290.1:0-6708 GCA_013151875.1 Deltaproteobacteria bacterium | reverse complement strand
GGTGCTTGCGGCCCACCGCAGGGTCATCCTCTTCATCGACGAGATACATACCCTGATTGGGGCCGGAGTGGGCGATGGAAGCCTCGACGCCTCCAACGACCTCAAGGGGGCCCTGGCGCGCGGGGAGTTTCCATGCATCGGCGCCACCACGTTCGGTGAGTACCAGCAGCACATCCAACCGGATTCCGCCTTGAACCGACGATTCGAAATCGTCACCCTGAGGGAGCCCACCCAGGAAGAAGCGGACCTGATCATCGAGGGGGTGGCCTCGATCTACGAAAAATTTCACGGGGTCGAATTCACCCAGGATGCGTTGAGGTCATCGGTCCGCCTGACCGACAGGTTCATCGCGGACCGGAGCCTGCCTGCCAAGGCCATCGACCTGCTTGACAGGGCGGGGGCCCGGGTCGGACGCGAGGCGCGCTGTCTGGTGGAAAGAAAGGATATCGTCGCCGTGCTGGCCGGTCTGGTGGATCTGCCGGTGGAATTTCTGTCCGTGTCGCCGTCGGAAGGGTTGCGTGGACTGGATGTCTTTTTGCGGGAAAAGGTCGTTGGGCACGACGAATGTGTCGATGAGGTGTCGCGCATCCTGGGACAGAACTGGAGCCGTTTCGGTTCAAGACGACCCCTCGGGTCTTTCATCTTCGCCGGGCCCAAGGGCGTCGGGAAGCGCACGACCGCGCAGGCGATCGCCGAGTTCCTTTTCGGTTCCGAACAGGCGTTCATGGACATCGACATGTCCGATTACAACGAGGCCCATGCCCTTTCACACCTGATAGGCTCGCCCCCGGGTTACGTGGGGCACGATGAAGGCGGCCTTCTTTCGGACGCGCTGACGCGACGCCCGTTCCTGGTGATTCAGTGGCGTCACGTGGAACAGGCCCATAGGTCGGTCCAGGGTCTGCTGACCCAGATACTGACCGAGGGCACGGCCACGGATCGCCGCGGCCGCAGGATGGACTTCAGGAACACGGTCCATGTCCTTACCGCCGGATTCGATTCGTCAGGTGATGATGAGTCAGGTTCGCGTACGGTTGGATTCGGAGTCGGCGAGTCGGATGAAAGGGGCGCGTCCAAGGCCGCGGTCAGGGCTCGTTGCAGGCGTCTGCTTCCAGGCGACCTCGTCGCCGCTACTGACGGGATCCTTGCTTTCAGGCCACTGCGCGGGGCAATGATCAGGGAACTGGCGATGCGTCTGATCCGACGGGCGCTCCACGACATGGAAAGGGACCTGGGTGTGGGAATTGAAACGGCCCCTGAACTTGTTGATTCCATTGCCCATTTTTGCAGCCTGGGCAAGGGCGATGCCAGCGCCGTGGAAGCCGGCGTCACAAGGCTGTTTTCAAGGCCGGCTTCCGATTTCCTGTTTGCCAACGGACCCCTGTCCGGCCGGACGGTGCGCGCCTCCCTGGGCCCATCGAGTGACGGCACGCCGACCGTCGATTTCATGGTGGTTGCCAATGATTGACGCCGGGACCGTCAAGCCCCTCACCGCGAGGGGGCGACTGGCAGGGATCATTTCCGGCAAGGCCCAAGGCAGGGGGGCTGAAATCGTAAACATGATCCTGAACTCGCCCGATGACCACCGACTGGCCGCCCTCAACTTCATTTCGCAGTCCATGACCTCAAAGGCGCCCTCAACGGCGGGAAAAGACGATTTCAGCGGCCGTCAGGTCCTCCTGTCCGTTTTGCGCGCCCAACGCGGTCTGATCGCTTCATCCCGGGAAAGGCTCCACCAGGAGCTGAAGAGGATGGCAAAGGACCTGGTTCCGGCCATTGTCGAAATGCTTCCCGAATACTCCGGAGGCGATCTTCACCTGCTGATAGAGCTGGCGACCACACTGGCCGACCCTGCGCTTTCCGGCCCCTTGAAACCCATTCTGGGGGCCAGGGATCGGTTTGCCGCGGTCATGGCGCTTCAGGCCCTCGCCGCTTCGGGAGGCAAGAACAACGTAAGTGAAATCAAGCAGGCGCTGGACAATGAAGACCTTCGCTGGACGGCCGTGGCCATGCTTGCCGATCTGGGGGCCAAGGAAACCGTGGGTGCGGTCGCGCGCCTGCTGGTCGATCCCTCTACCGAGGTGCGCCTTGAGGCCATACGAGCACTGACGGTGTTTCAGGACCCCAGGGCCATCAAGCTGTTCAAACAGGTCTGCGGCACCGATCCGAGCCAGCGGGTTCGGGACGCCGCCGTGGAGGCCGTCAAGCGTGTATCCACACGGCATGGAATCCCGTTCGACGAGGCGGAACTGACCGCGGCCGCGACAAAGTCCATCAAGACGCGAAACGCCATAGATCCGGTGCTGGCGGAGGCGCGACTGGCCCATGCCTCGGACGTACATTTGGTCCCCGGGTCCCCCATCGCCTTCCGGCTCCACGGCCTGATCAAGGAGACGGGGTCCGGGATCCTGTCCAGAAAACGATGCGAGTCCATGATCCGCGAGATCGTTCCCGAATCGGTAGAACCTCTGATCGAAAGGGACCTCCAGGCCGATTTCTCATACGGCGTGCCCGGTCTGGGCAGGCACAGGGTCAACGTGTTTCAAGAGCGGCGCGGCCTGTCAGCCGTGATTCGGCTGATACCTCCGGAGGTCCCAGGCATAGCCTCGCTGGGGCTGCCGCCACAGGTAAATGATATCGCGACCTACCAGCAGGGCCTCGTGCTGGTTACGGGACGTTCCGGATCGGGCAAGACCACCACCATGTCCGCCCTGGTCAATCACCTGAACGAGACCCGCGCCCTTCACATCATCACGCTGGAAGACCCTATTGAATACATCCACTATCGCAAGCGAAGCCTGGTGAACCAGCGCGAGATCGGCCGACACACCGAATCGTTTCCCATGGCCCTGCGCTCGGCACTGCGCGAGGACCCCGATGTGATAGTGGTCGGCGAAATGCGTGACCTCACGACCATGCGCCTCGCGGTCGAGGCCGCTGAAACCGGACACCTGGTCATAGGCACCCTGCACACCCCGAACGCGGTGGGAGCGGTCGAACGCATGGTCGAGGTGTTCCCGGCTTCCGAACAACAACAGGTCCGCCTGATGCTGGCCGATTCCCTCAAAATGGTAATCGCGCAGTCCCTGATACCGCGGGCGTCCGGCCCTGGCCGGGTCGGGTGTTTCGAGATACTGGTCTGCACCTCGGCCGTGAGCAATCTGATACGCGACAACAAAATGAATCAGCTTCCGGGCATCATGCAGACCGGCAAATCCGTCGGAATGAAGACAATGGATTCAGCACTGTTCGAGTTGATGGCGTCCAGGTCGATATCATCGCAGGAGGCCTACGTAAGAGCACTGAACAAGGAGCCATTCCAGAGGCGTTTGCAGCCCACGGGGAGTCAGCCGCGTGTCGAAAAATGATTCAGTGATCGACGACCTGCTGGCCCTGGTCGTAGAGATGGGCGGTTCCGACCTGCATTTCGTGGTGGGGCAGCCCCCGATCATCCGGGTGGTCGGCGAAATAAGGCCCCTGCGGCTCAAGACCATCTCGGCGCAGGATTTCACCGATGCCCTGGCCGGCATCGTACCGCCGGACCTCTGGAGGCATTTCAACGAAACCGGGGATCTGGACTGGGCGTACGACAGCAAGGACATCGGCCGTTTCCGCTCCAACCTGTTCATGCAGGAGAACGGCCCAGCGGCGGTGTTCAGGCTGGTCCCATCCAAGTCGATGAGCTTCGCCGATCTGGGCGTCCCTGAACAGGTGGCCCGTTTCGGCGACTATCCAAGCGGTCTGGTCCTGGTGACCGGCCCCACCGGCTCAGGCAAGAGCACGACTCTGGCCTCGGTAATCGATCACATCAATCAAAATCGTCAGAGCCACATAGTCACCATCGAAGACCCCATCGAATTCATCCACGTGAATCGGAAATCCAGGATAACCCAACGCGAGATCGGTTCGTCGGCGCGCACATTCAGCGACGCCCTGCGGGTCGCCATGAGGGAGGATCCGGACGTCATCCTGGTGGGCGAACTCAGGGACCTCGATACCATATCCATGGCGCTCCAGGCCGCTGAAACAGGGGTCCTGGTCCTTGCAACGATGCACACCAACTGCGCGGCGCGCACCGTGGACCGCATGATCAACGTGTTTCCGGCGAACGAGCAGGACGGCATCCGAACCATGTTCGCCGGGGTGCTGCGGGGGATCCTGTCCCAACAACTGCTGCCCAGAAAGACGGGTGGACGCATCCCAGCGGTCGAAATCCTGTTCTGGTCCACCGGATTGCCCAACATGATCCGGGAGGGAAAGCCGCACCTGATAAGAAACCTGATCCGCACCGGCAGAAAGAACGGCATGATTGCCATGGACGACTCCCTGCTGGACCTGGTCCGAAACGGTATTGTGGATCCGGTGCACGCGCACGAAAAGTCGCTAGACAAACAGGGCTTCATACACGCGCTTTCAACGCAGCTGGGTATCGAACTGTAGCCTTCCACACCTTCTTGACGTTGCAATCCAGCGCATTGTATAGTCCGCCAGTCGTGAGCGAACGAGGTTCTCTTCGCTGACACGACTACCCTTTGTCCGTGCCAGGCAGGTGAACTGAATGGAAACAAACGACAAGACACCAAGGGACGTTCACGAGCTCCTGCTTTCCGAGGAGGAGGAGTCGGGAAGGACCGTAATCGATGATGAAGAAGTGTACGACACGCGCACCAAGCGGCCGTTCTTTACGACCCCGGTCATCATCATCATGGTTGTGGCGCTCCTTACTGCGATTGGGCTGGGGGTGATCTACAGCGACCCAATCCTGACCGAACAGTTCGAGGCCCTGCTGGCCGGCGAACTGGGCGAGTACAAGGAACAGCTCAGAAAGGCCCAGGAGGACCGGATCAGGGAGATCGAAAACCTGACGTCCAACAAGTATGGAAGCCTGACTCTTTTCTATTCCCCCAGGGACGCCAAGGTAACCATCACCGAAAAGAAATTCACGATGGACTGTTCCCATGCCAAGGGCGAGACGGCCCTGCTGGAATGCCTCAGGGGACGGATGGACTATTCCCAGAAGCCCGTCGAGCGCCAGGTGGACAACCCGTCCCTTCACCTCGATCATGAAAAGAAGGAAATCGTGGAGTCCATTCCGTTGAACGATATTCCAATCCAGGAGGCATCCGAGGATCGGACGATCGTCTACAGGTACGAGTATTCGATTCTGATCGAGAAAGAAGGCTATTATCCCAGGACCTTTTACATGACCGGCGACAAGGACCGCCCCCCCCTCAAGGATGTCGAGACCTTGTTCTGGACGCAGCGCGGCCCCGGAATCTTTGCGGTGGACTTCAGGGGCGCGGACCTGATGCCCAAACCCGAAACGGCGAAAGAAAACTACATGGCGGCCCGCAAGGACGTCCTGTGCGTCCAAAGAGAGATCGAAAAGAAACGCAAGGAAGGAAAAAAGATCTCCGACAGCACTGTCGAGGGGATCTATCTGGAGGTCCTGAACAGGCACGGCTTCAAGACCTTTGGAGAATGGAACCGCATCGATGAGGCCCTGAACGCGGACAAGGAGTGGGCCGCCAAGTTCAACAAGGAACTCAAGAAGCACAAGTGCGAATAGCAATCCGAACCGGTTGCGCAAGAACCACGGATCCTCACCCAGCAAAACAATCAGGGGACTGACGTCACGATGAAGGCGGTCGTTCAACGCGTAAAGCGCGCCTCGATAACCACGGGACATGAATCGCCCGGATCAGGCACACGGGAATCCGTCAACCTCGGGTCGATGGGGATCGGCCTGTTCGTGCTGTTGGGCCTGATGGATGGAGACACGGACGAGGACCTCGACTGGGTCGCTGGAAAGATCGGGAGGCTGAGGGTCTTCGACGACGATGACGGAAAGATGAACCTGTCGCTGGCGGATGTGGGCGGAACGCTGGCGGTGGTCAGCCAGTTCACGCTTTGCGGCGACGTGCGGCGCGGCAATCGTCCGTCCTGGTCCCGCGCAATGCCGGTGTCCGAGGCGCGCGATTTCTGGCCACGCGTGCGGCGACGTTTCGAGGGCCTGGGGATCGACTGCATCTTTGGACGGTTTCAGGCAATGATGGACTGCGAGATCGTGAATGACGGTCCCGTCACATTGATTGTCGACAGCGCGGATCGCAGAAGAAATGGATGACATCCAGGCATATTCGTGATACCTAGATGCGGCTTCGTGACGGGCGATTAGCTCAGCTGGATAGAGCGTTGGTCTCCGGAACCAAAGGCCGTGGGTTCGAATCCCGCATCGCCCACCACTGAAAAGCAGTTCGGATAGTCGGATAAGGAGGCTTCATGGATTACAACGTCCTGATTGCTGACAACCTCGCGCCGGTGGCGGCCGGCGTGCTGGCGGACGCCGGCATCAACGTGAAGACCAGACACGGCCTGAACGAGGATCAGCTTGTCGAGGCCATAAAGGGATTCCACGGCATCCTGGTCCGAAGCGCCGTAAAGGTGACCAGTCGCGTGATTCAGGCCGGCGCCGACCTGAAGGTCATTGGCCGCGCCGGGATCGGAGTCGACAACATAGACGTCAGGGCCGCGAACGACAGGGGCGTCCTGGTCTTCAACGTGCCCGGGGGAAACAGCATAACAGCGGCCGAACACACCCTGGGGCTGATGTTTTGTCTGGCGCGCAACATCCCAGCCGCGGCCGCGTCCATGAAGGCCGGCCGATGGGACCGCAAACGCTTTTCCGGAAGGGAGCTTACGGGCCTG
>JAADHL010000072.1 GCA_013151875.1 Deltaproteobacteria bacterium | reverse complement strand
AAGATCGCGGACCTGCGGACGCTGGCCGCCATCTGCCGCGACCGGGGCGTCGTCAGCGTCGTTGACAACACCTTTGCGTCACCCTATTTTCAGCGCCCCCTCGAGCTGGGCATCGATGTGGTGGTCCACTCGACTACAAAATACATGGGCGGGCACAGCGACGTGGTGGGCGGCGCGGCAATCACCGACAGGGACGACCTGCACCAGCGCCTCAGGTTCTGCCAGAACGCGGTCGGCGCCATACCTGGGCCGTTCGATTCGTGGCTGGTGCTGCGGGGCCTCAAGACACTGGCCGTCCGGATGGACCGGCACTTTCACAACTCGATGGCCATTGCCCGGTTTCTAGAGGGTCATGCAGGGGTCGAGAAGGTCATCTATCCGTTCCTGCCCAGCCACCCGCAACATGAACTCGCGAAGTCGCAGATGTCCGGCATGAGCGGCATGGTGTCGTTCGAGATTTCAGGCGGCCTGGCAGCCGCCCGCCGATTCCTCACCCGCGTGAAGGTGTTCACGCTGGCCGAGTCCCTGGGTGGGGTCGAGTCCCTGGTCGAGCACCCGGCAATCATGACCCACGCATCCATCCCCCCGGAAGTCCGCGCCGGGATCGGCATCACGGACGGACTTATCCGCCTGTCGGTCGGCATCGAACATGTGGATGATCTTCTCGCGGATCTGGAACAGGCCTTGGGCTAACCCTTTTTCACCAGCTCGATGAACTCGGGAACGGCCTTGAACGCGTCGGCCACCAGCCCGTAGTCGGCCACCGAGAATACCGGGGCCTCCTCATCCTTGTTGATGGCAACGATGACCTTGGAGTTCTTCATTCCGGCCAGGTGCTGGATCGCGCCTGAAAGGGCAACAGCGATATAGAGGTCGGGCGCCACCACCTTGCCGGTCTGTCCCACCTGAAGGTCGTTGGGGGCGATGCCCGCGTCCACCACCGCGCGGGTGGCGCCGATGGCGGCCCCGAAGAGGTCGGCCAGGGGATTCATGATGCCGTCGAAACCAGCCTTGTCCTTCAGACCCCGGCCGCCCGCGACCACAACGCTGGCCTCGGTCAGATCGGGACGTTCGGAGACGGTGGCGGCGAAGCCCGCGTAACGCACCTTGCCGTCATCGGCCACCGTGACCTGGGCCGCCTGTATGGGGGAGGCGCCGTCGCCGGGCGTTGCGGGGTCGAATTCCGTGCCCCGGACGCTGAACACGGCCTTGGGGGTCGTGACCTTCACCGTTCCAATGACGTTGCCCGCCCACATGGGCCGCTTGAACTTCAGATCGCCGGCGTCGCCCTCGACGGACATCACGTCGGACACCATCCCGGCGTTCAGCCTGGCCGCTACGCGGGGCAGGAGGTCCCTGCCGAATGTGCTGGTGGTGGCCGCCACGAAATCAGCGCCGACCTGTTCCGCCAGACCTGCAACGGCCCCGGCCCAGGTTCCGGCCACGTAGTTTTCCAGCGCGGGGTCGTCCACGGTGTAGACGGCCTTGGCACCGAATCCCGCCACCTCGGCGGCCACGTCTCCCACATCCTTTCCAAGCACGGCAATGCCGTATCCGACACCGGCCTTTGCCGCCAGTTCCTTTGCAAAAGCGATTGAGGACAGGGTCACCTTCCGGAGCTTGCCCTCGTAGGTTTCGGCAATGACGAGTATGTCACCCATTTTCATCTCCTCCGGTCAGATGACCTTGGCTTCATTTCTCAGTTTGTCGACCAGTTCCTCGACCGTCTTGACCTTGATTCCGCCGGCCCTTTCCTTCGGTGCCTCGTAGGCCACGGTCACGACTTTCAGGGTCGTGTCCACGCCCATGTCGGCGGGGGTCTTGACGTCCACGGGTTTGCGCTTGGCCTTCAGGACGTTCGGCAGCGTGGGCAGCCTTGGCTCGTTCAGGCGCAGGTCAGCGGTAACCACGGCCGGAAGGCTCAGGTCCAGGGTCTCGAGGCCCCCGTCCACTTCGCGGGTGACCTGCAGCCGATCCCCGTTCAACTCCATCTTCGAGGCGAAGCACGCCTGAGGCAGGCCCAGGTATTCGGCAACCAGCTGCCCCACCTGGTTGGAGTCGCCGTCAACCGCCTGCTTGCCCAGGATGAACAGGTCCGGCTTTTCGTCCTCGTACACCTTTGCAAGGATCCGGGCCGTGAGGTCCGAGTCCAGTTCGGTGTCCGACGCCTTCACATGGATGCCCCTCTCGGCGCCCATGGCCAGGGCGGTCCTCAGGTTGATGGTGGCGCTGTCATCGCCGATCGTTACCGCCACGACCTCCCCGCCGTTTTGTTCGACCAGGGATACGGCGGCTTCCACCGCGTTTTCGCAGAAGGGATTCAGCTTGTATTCGAGACCCGCGGTCTCGATGCCGGTCCCATCCGGCTTCACCCTGATCTTCGCATCCGGGTCGGTGACCCTTTTTGCCGTTACCAGAATCTTCACGGTGATACCTCCGATTGTTTCAAACCGACACGCATTCGTGCCCGTCCACAGGGCCTTCTTGCTACCGAATCGCGGCGTTGATGTCAATGGTCCAGAGCAGAGTCCAGGGCGATTGATGCTGCCGCGAAATTCAGCGCAGCCGACATGGACGACGGATCGGCCGCGTCCCTGCCCGCGATGTCGAACGCGGGTCCGTGGTCCGGGGAACAGCGTATGGCGGGCAGGCCCAGGGTAATGTTCACGGCGTCCTGGAAATGGATGAGTTTGAGCGGGCCCAGCCCCTGGTCGTGATACATGGCCACGACCGCGTCGAACTCGCCCGAAACGGCCCGATGGAACGCCGTGTCGGCGGGCAGGGGCCCCGCTGCGTTGAATCCCGCGGTCTTGAGCTTCCTGATGGTGGGTTCGATGATGATCGCCTCTTCGCCGCCGAACTTTCCCTGGTCCGAGGCGTGAGGATTCAGGCCAAGCACTGCGATATTGGGATGCGCTATCCCCACGTTGTTTTTCAAAAAGACGTCGGTCAGTTCCACTGCGTTCCACACGGCTTCGCCAGTCAGCCGGTCCGCGACGTCCCTCAACGCCAGATGGGTGGTGGCCAGGGTTACCCTCAATCGCGGTCCGGCAAGCATCATGGCGAAACGCGTCGTTCCAGTGGCGTGAGCTACCATCTCGGTCTGGCCGGGCCAGGCAAGGCCGGCCTCCGACAGGGCGACCTTGCATATGGGGCCTGTAACCAGGGCGGCGATGTCCTTCGAACCAAGGTCGGAGACCGCCCGTTGCAGGGCGGCAATGGATGCGGCGCCCGATTGCCTGGTATAGCGCCCAACGATCACGCCGTCCAGCCCAGTGGACGTCGACACCGGCTCGACACGCGGATCCCGACCGGCGATGTCGGCGACAAGGACGTCAGGACCATAGACGCGGACATCGAAATCGCCTTTGAATGTGTCGAGGGCCTTTGACAGTATTTCAACGCCAATCCCGGCCGGATCGCCGCAGGTGACGCCGATGGTGTTGTTGGTCGTCATGGGGGGATTGTGCCCCAGAACAGCCCGCTGGTCCATGGTCGGGATGTTTGAGTTTGACCCTGCACGCAACGGGGTCGTACCATCATCGAGGCTCGAACGGAACTAATAAGCACCATGTCTGAATCACTGAAAGACCTTGTCGAACGCGGCCCGGTGGTGTTCGACGGCGCCATGGGCACTCTGCTTTACAGCCGCGGGATCTTCATCAACCGGAACTTCGACGAACTGAACCTGTCCAGACCCGACCTGGTGGAAAAGGTGCACGCGGACTATCTGGCAGCCGGGGCCATGGTGCTGACCTCCAACACGTTCGGCGCCAACGGCATCAAGCTCTCGCGGCACGGTATCGAGGATCGGATCTCCGGAATCAACAGGGAAGGGGTGAAGCTGGCCAGGAATGTAGCCGCGGACAAGGCCCTTGTCGCCGGGTCCATGGGGCCGACGGGCATTATTCCGGACATCTTCGACTCGGCGCAGATGGAGCAGCTCAAAAAGGTCTTTGCTGAGCAGGCGGGGGCGTTGCTGGAGGCAGGGGCCGACATGCTGCTGCTGGAGACGTTCAGACACCCCGCTGAAATGCAGGCGGCGTTGACCGCGGTTCGCGTGCTGACGGATCGTCCGATCGTGGCGACCATGGCTTTCGACGAGGATTGCAGGACCGCGGACGGCCTGGCGCCCGACAGGATCGCCACTCTTTTGGCGGAGTGGGGCGCCGACGTCATCGGCGCGAACTGCGGCGAGGGTCCCAGCCGCGTTTTCGAGTGCGCCCCCCAGATGCTGAATGCGGGCCTGCCTGTCCTGGCCCAGCCCAACGCGGGACATCCCAGATTGGTGGAGGGGAGGGTCATCTATATGACCACCCCGGAGTATTTCGGGGAGTACGCCAAGCGATTCATCCGTTCCGGAATCAGGCTGATAGGAGGGTGCTGCGGCACAACGCCGGATCACATCAGGCAGATTGCGGCCGAGGCCCGCATGGTGGGTGGGGGGCGCGTCGCCATTCCGGCGGCATCATCGCTACCGGACCAGGAGGAAAACGGGGCGTACGAGCCGCCTCCTCCAGGTGAGCGATCCGCCCTGGGCCGCGAACTGGAATCGGGATTCGTGGTCAGCGTCGAGGTTGATCCCCCGCCTGGAGCGGACCCTTCCAGCGCCATCGAGGGCGCCAGGATGCTGGCGAAGGCCGGGGTGAGGTTCGTGAACATCGCGGACGGTCCGAGGGCCACCGCGCGCATGGCCCCGATGGCCCTGGCCCAGTTGCTGATACGCGAAGCCGGGGTGGAGCCCATCGTTCACGTGACTTGTCGCGACAGGAACCTGCTGGGCATACAGGCGGACCTGATGGGCGCCCACGCCACTGGTCTGCGCAACTTGCTGATCATCACCGGGGACCCTTCCAAGCTGGGGGATTACCCTATGGCCACCACCGTATACGACCTGGATTCAGTGGGCCTGCTCAGGCTGGTGTCGAATCTCAACCGGGGGCTGGAACCGTCGGGCAGACGGATGAAGGGGGCTACCGCATTCGTCAAGGGCACCGGCGTCGAGCCCGGGGCCGTGGACCTGGACCGCGAAGTGGACCGCCTGCGTAAAAAGATTGACGCGGGCGCCGAGTTCGTCATGACCCAGCCGGTGTACGATGCGGAGGTAATGGATAGATTTCTGGACAAGGCCGCCGACATCGGAGTGCCGATCGTCATGGGCATCCTGCCGTTGGCCTCCTTTCGGAACGCCGAGTTTTTGCACCATGAGGTCCCCGGCATGACCATTCCCGAGCCGATTCGGGATCGGATGAAGAACGCGGGTAAGGGAAGCGCAGCGGTCGAGGAAGGCGTCAGGATTGCAAGAGAGGCATTGGCGGCCTTTGCCCCGCGTGTACGGGGCTGTTACATCATGCCCCCGTTCGACCGGTTCAAGACCGCGCTAGCGGTCCTCGACGGCGTGGATCTGCCGTCGCGAACCGGATGAGGGCCCCCAAGATCGGAGCAGGTGTGGTAACAAGGCGGCACGGCGGCGTAAAAAGCCTTGACTTCCCCAGTCTCTTCGGTTACAAAACCGCGCCTGTTCTTCTGGAACGAAGAGGTCCTGGACCATGGGAATGACAAAGAGCTTCAGTACTGGTGACGTTGACAGGGCATGGTACGTCGTGGATATGGACGGCCTTCCCCTCGGCCGGGCGGCCGTTCGGATTGCAACGATCCTCCGCGGAAAGCACAAGCCCCAATACACTCCGCACGCCGACGTGGGCGACTTCGTAATCGCGGTCAATGCCGGCAAGGCTGCCCTTTCCGGCAACAAGGCCACGAGGGGAATGGTACGGTGGCACACCGGATACCCGGGTCACCTCAAGGAACGCACCATCGGCGAAATGATGGAAGCAAAGCCGGAGTTCATGATCCGCAAGGCGGTGAAGGGAATGCTTCCCAAAGGACCCCTTGGAAGGTCGATGCTCAGGAAACTCAAGGTCTACGCCGGCGCCGAGCACCCGCACGAGGCGCAGAAACCGGAGTCCCTGGACATTTCTCAGAAGGCGAAATGAGGTTTTGAATGCCTGATACCAACGATGCCGTACGAGCCACCGGTCGTCGCAAGGAAGCCAGCGCCAGCGTGTGGCTGCGGCCGGGGCAGGGAAAAGTGACGATCAATGGTCGCGATATCGAGGATTACTTTCCTCGCGAGGTTCACAGAATCTCGGTTCGCCAGCCCCTGGTCGCCGTGGAAAAGGTCGGTGATTTCGACATCAAGGCATCGGTCAAGGGCGGTGGGGAAACCGGGCAGGCCGGCGCCATCCGCCACGGTATCGCACGGGCCCTTGTAGAGTTCGATCCCGATATGCGGCCGGTCGTCAAGAAAGCGGGCTTCCTGACCCGTGACGCACGTTGCAAGGAACGCAAGAAATACGGACAGCCCGGCGCCCGCAAACGCTTCCAGTATTCCAAGAGATAGAATCCTCGCAATAGGTCCTCATTGCCGTTGCCGGCGGCTCGCCGGCTTGCTCCACCACGTCTTGCACCGTGCGCTGCTCACGATAGCGATGCTATCGCTGCGCTGCTCGGGCGCAATCCGGGCGAACCCGCACGACGATCCATCCGGCTCCGGCTGCTTCGGACCTATTGCGCGGATGCGCATGGTCTACGCTGATGTTTGCGGCGGCTCGCCGGCTTGCTTCACCACGTCTTGCACCTTGCGCTCTCGGGTACGGGTACGGGTACGGGTAGGGGCTCGGGCACGTTGGAACCGTTGAGGCGGGAATGGACTACTG
>JAADHL010000131.1 GCA_013151875.1 Deltaproteobacteria bacterium | reverse complement strand
GGGATCGTCCTGGGGGAGGAGCTGGCCCGCAGCCTGTCGGTCGCGCGTGGAGACCTAGTTACAGTGGTGGTGCCGAACGGGGACGTCGGCCCCATGGGCGTGCGCCCCAGGACTCGTTCATTCCGCGTTGTAGGCACGTTCATGAGCGGGATGTACGAGTATGACCTCAAGTCGGCCTACATGACCATGACCGACGCCAAGGACCTTTTCCTGCTGGGAGGCGCGAACCGTGTTGCCGTGATGCTGGACGACGTGGACCACCTCCAGGAGGCGGCCGCCGCCATCAAGGCAATGGCGCCCACGCTGGGGTTGGGCGATGTAGAGACGGTGGCGCAGGCGAATCGTTCGCTTTTTTCGGCGCTCGAGATCGAAAAAGTGGCCATGTTCATGGTGCTGGGCCTGGTAATTCTGGTCGCCGCGTTCAACGTCTTCGGATCGTTGATCCTGATCACGCTGGAAAAGACCAGAGACATTGCCGTGGTCCGCAGCCTCGGGGCCACCAGAAGTGGTATCCGCACTATGTTTCTGACCATCGGCGGGACCATCGGGCTGGTGGGGACCCTGGCCGGCCTGGTTTTGGGGTTGGGTTCGTGCGGGTACGTGGCGTGGACCGGAATCCGCCTGCCGTCGGAGTATTATCTGCGCAGCCTGCCGGTGGAGGTGAGGCCTGTCGAAGTGGCGCTGGTGGCGCTGGCTGCGCTTGGAGCCGCCCTGCTGGCGACCCTTTACCCGGCGAGCAGCGCGGCGAATCTGTCGCCGTCGGAGGGGCTGCGGAATGACTGAGGAAATCCTGCTTCAGGCAAAGGGCCTGACGCGCGCCTTTAAAATGGGACATAGGGTCATAGAGGTGCTGCGCGGTCTGGACCTGACCGTAATGCCCGGCGAAATGGTGGCCGTCGTCGGCAAATCCGGCGTCGGCAAGAGCACGCTTTTGCATATTCTGGGGACCCTGGATCAGCCGGACGGCGGCGTGGTGACCTATCGGGGAAAGGATTTGTTTTCCTTGCCCGAAGCAGAGATTGCGGCGTTCAGAAACCGGAACATCGGCTTTGTTTTTCAGTTTCATCACCTGCTTCCTGAATTTTCGGCATTGGAAAACATCATGATACCGGCCATAATCGCCGGACTCCCGCGCCGTCAGGCTAAGGAGCGGGCCTTCGCCCTGCTGGAGGAAGTAGGGCTGGGCGACAGGGCCGGGCATCGGCAGGCCGAGTTGTCCGGAGGCGAACAGCAGCGTGTGGCCCTGTCCAGGGCGCTGGTAATGAGACCCAGCATAATCCTGGCGGACGAGCCCACGGGCAACCTGGACGAATCCACCAGCGAAGAGGTCCATGACCTGTTCGTTGAACTGAACGCCAGGTTCCAGGTGGCCTTCGTGGTGGCTACGCACAACCTTAGGCTGGCGGGCAGGATGGGGCGGACCCTGAGGCTCGAGGACGGGGTCCTGCACGAGGAAGACGGTTGAGGGGTAACCAAAGGGAGTCAGTGTTCTTCTTTTTCCGACCAACGGCCGCTCTGCCGGGACGTTCAGCCGGCTGGTGGCTCCTGCCCGCGTTCTTGCTGATGCTGCTTGTCCCAGGCCTGCCCGCTGCCTCGCGCGCGCAGGGGGCGACGCCGGATTCGGGGCAGGTGGCGGCGGGCGCGGCGGCAAAGACAAAGCCGATAGTAAAAAAGATTTTGTTTAGTGGACTGGTGCGTTTCGACCGCCTCTCCGCGCGAAAATACGTCAGATCCAGGGTGAACGCGCCTTTGGATCCCGACGTGGTTTCCTCCGACATCCGTACGCTGTTCGGCACGGGCGCCTTTTCCGACATCAAGGTGTTCGCCCGTCCCGAGAAGGGTGGAGTCGCCCTGGTGTTCGCCGTGAAGGAAAGACCGGCCGTAAACAAGGTGTTGGTGACCGGCAATGACGAAATAGACGAAGAAGACATTAGAAAGAAAATCACGGTTCGCGAGTCAGCCATCCTGGACATCAGGCGGGTCGAGAGTTCGGCACAGGCCATTCGTGACCACTACGTGTCCGAGGGCTATTTCCTTTCCGAAGTGGACTGGAGGCTTGACGAGAAGCCCGGGAACCTTGTGGACGTGGTCTTCGTGATACGCGAACACGCCAAGGTGGAGGTCCAGCGGATCGAGTTCGTGGGAAACGTCAACATCAAGACCGACGAACTGACCAAGATCATGGCCACCAAGGTGGGATCCATTCTGGGATTTCTGACCGGGGTGGGGACGTTCTCGCCGGTCCTGTTCGAGGACGACGTCAAGCGCGTTGAAC
Organism: Deltaproteobacteria bacterium; assembly: GCA_013151875.1. GTDB lineage: Bacteria > Myxococcota_A > UBA9042 > DTJE01 > DTJE01 > JADDHL01. The sequence goes on along the minus strand of JAADHL010000131.1, from coordinate 4,522 downwards.
TGTATTACAACACCAAGGGATACGCGGACGTCAAGGTGGACCCACCCGTGGTGATGCTGTCGCGCGACCGCAGGTTCATCGTCATCAGCATCACGGTGCACGAGGGCGAAAAGTACAAGGTCGGCAAGGTGGGCGTGGACGGCGACCTGCTGTTTCCGAAAAAGGAGCTGGAAGAAAAGCTGGTCCTCAAGGAAGGCCAGGTCTTCAACGTGCAGAACGTCCAGGCCGACAACATGACCCTTACCAACCTGTACAAGGACCAGGGGTATGCGTTCGCCACTGTCGCCAACGCCCATGCCCTGCACAAGGAAGACAGGACCATCGACTTCACCTATGTCCTGCAAAAGGGCGAAAAGGCCTATTTCGGACGAATCGACATCGTGGGCAACAAGGACACGCGGGACTGGACGATTCGCCGCGAGATCAAGGTCTATGATGGTGACCTGTACAACCAAACCAACCTGAAGAAGAGCGAGGCCAGGATCAAGCGCCTGGGTTTTTTCGAGAAGGTCGATATACAGACAAAGCCCGGGCGCCAGCCGGACCAGGTGGACGTCGTTGTGAACGTCAAGGAGAGGCAGACAGGCTCATTCACGATCGGCGCCGGCATCTCGTCGATCGAGAACTTCATGTTCCAGGCCCAGATATCCAAGCAGAACTTCCTGGGCCGCGGCCAGAACCTGTCCCTGATGGCCGTGCTGTCCAGCCTGAGGACCATCTTCCAGTTGTCGTTCAATGAACCCTATCTGTTCGACACGAACTGGACGTTCGGCTTTGACGCCTACAACTACGAAATGCTCTATTTCAACTTCACCAAGAAGACACGCGGCGGGAGGATCACCCTGGGCCGTCGCATCACGGACGAATTCGGGGTGTCGGCATCGTATAAGATCGAGGGTGTGGACATCACGTCCGGAGGCCAGAAGGACCCCCTGGACGTGCCCATCGCCAACCTGTTCGAGAAGGGCCTGATCAGCAGCCTGACCGCCACCGCCTATTACGATTCGCGCGACGACCGCATGTTCCCCACCAAGGGGAACCTGTCCAGCCTCAGCCTGGAGTGGGCCGGTCCCCAGATAGGCAGCGATTTCGAGTTCATCAAGGTGGTGGCCAGCGTCAAACAGTATTTCCCGTTCGTGCTGGGCAGCGTGCTGAAACTTTCCGGAACCTACGGTTACGTAGGCAATCCGGGCGGCGGCAGCGTTCCCCTGGGCGAGCGTTTTTACGTCGGCGGTATATTCACGGTGCGCGGGTTCGAGAGGTATTCCCTTGGGCCCAAAATCGCCACTGGATCGGCCAGGGACCCGGCCGCGTTCCAGGTGCCGTTCACGATCGGCGGCAACAAGGAACTGATCTTCAACATCGAGGTGGAATTCCCGATCTTCATGCCCGTGGGCATCCGTGGGGTGGTCTTTTTCGACGCGGGCAATGCCTTTGACGACAACGAGCAGGTCAATCCGCTGAATTTGCGCACCGCGGTCGGTTTCGGGATCAGGTGGTGGTCGCCGATCGGGCCGCTGCGCTTTGAGTGGGGATTCCCGCTGAGGCCGCAGGAAGGCGAGCAGCCCATGGTATTCGAATTCAACATCGGGACTTTCTAGTGAAAATACTTGTCACCAATGATGACGGGGTGCTTGCTCCGGGTCTGAGGACCTTGTGTGACGTGGCCGGGGAATTCGGCGATGTGACCGTGGTGGCCCCTGAAGTCGAGAGGAGCGGCGTTTCCCACGCCATCACCCTGACGCGTCCGCTGAGGGTCCAGGAAGTCGAGGCGGGGTGGCACGCCCTGTCCGGCACGCCGGCGGACTGCGTCTTTATCGGGATGAACCACGTCATGAAGCAGCGCCCGGACATGGTGCTGGCGGGGGTCAACAGGGGACCCAACCTGGGATTCGACGTGATCTATTCGGGCACCGTGGGCGGCGCCATGGAAGGGACCATCCAGGGGGTCCCGGCGATTGCCTTTTCACTGGTGAGCCGCGACGAGGAGTACCCCTACGACCTGATGGCGCCCCAGATCAGGGCCGTGCTGGCCCAGGCCGTGAAAACGGGAATTCCGACCGGTTCCATGCTCAACGTCAATATCCCGGCTCCCGGCCTGGCCGGATTCGCGGGGTTCAAAGTGACGCGGCTGGGCCATCGCAGGTACTCCAACGATATCTGGGAGCGCAAGGACCCCAGGCAAAACGAATACCTGTGGATTGGGGGTACTCGCGTGACCATGGAGGACGACCCCGCCACGGACTGCGGCGCGATAAAACTGGGATTTGTGACCATCACGCCCCTGACTCCGAACGTGATGGCCGTCGAGGCTGTCGACGCCCTGGATGGGTTCAACGCGCTGGAGGTCCCATCGACGCGCGTGCGCGGCATTTCGGAACGTACCAGGAGGTAAACGCATGGCAGACGACAGGTTGACTCTGGCCACGGACGTCCAGGCCGCCATCCGCAGCATCCCGGACTTCCCCAAGCCGGGCATACTTTTTCGAGATATCACGACCGCCCTGATGGACGGGCCCCTGTTCGCCAGGGTATGCGACCACTTCTCCGGTCTTGTCCGTGAAAAGGGCTGTAACGTCGTGGCAGGCATTGAGTCACGTGGGTTCATCTTTGGCGCGCCGGTGGCGGCGGCCTTGAGGCTCCCCCTGGCCCTCATCCGCAAGCCTGGCAAACTGCCATGGAAGACGAGATCGGTCTCTTACGACCTCGAATACGGGACCGACACCATCGAGATGCACGAGGACGCCGTGAAGCCCGGAGATCGGGTGGCCTTGGTGGATGACCTCCTGGCGACCGGTGGGACGGCCGGCGCCGCGGTCCGCCTCATCCACGACCTGGGCGGCGAGGTGGCCCTGGTGACGTTCCTCATCGAGCTTGAAGGCCTGAACGGAAGGGCTGGGCTCGACGATCTGCACGTGGATTCTTTGGTCGTTTATTGACCCTGCCTGTCCACGACCATCAAAGGTCAATCCCGTTTCCGATTCCAGCGACCCTGGAAGGCGTTCCCACGCCGGCTATGACCTTTCCGATGGCCTTGGAACGGTCCGTGACCGTGGGTTCGGCTTCGCCGCCGGACCCCTTTCCATTTACGTTGAATTCGGCGGCGATGTAGGGCCGGTACAAGAGTACATAGCTGTTCACGTCGGACACGTACTGGGCGTTGGACTGGGGCGAATTAAACTGCGCCATGATGAAGTCGAAGCCGTCCTTGTAGCAGGTGTTCACGTCCTTGGTCTTGCTGATCGTCAGGTGCACGCCCACCACGTGAGCTGTCACGGACTGGAGATATGCCCTTCGCTCGCTGACCTCGGCGCATGACCAGTACTCGTCCACTTCCAGACCCAGGACCCACACGATCGGATACTGTTCAAAGGCCGCGACCATCTGGTCAACGTAGGTCTTCCACTTCGAAAGCGGGGCGTGATCTATGTCAGGGGAATCGTCCGCCGCCAGCCACAGGAACGGCTTCAGATGGTACGTGTATATCAAAGCCTCGATATCCGACTGCCACTGGGCCACCCTGCCCGCGTTCAGGGCGTTGGTGTCGAACGACCAGCCCCCGTTTCCGTATGGGGTGACAATGTTTCCGCCGCCTTTGTAGTCCCCCTGGTTCAGCGTGTATATGTAGATGGAGTTGTATTGGGAACCTGCCAGGGCGTTTGCTATGGTCTGTTTCTTGGATGCCCCCTGAGCCAGATAGCAGTGCGTGTTGTACCCGATGATGTCGGTCCCCTGGGACACCGCTGTCAGGAAGTCGGTTTTGGGATAGAACTCGCTGCCCCCCACGTGGAAGCGGTTCCCCTGGACCGTGACCTCGCCCGCCACGAATTCCAGGTCCCTCTGGATGCTGAAGATGTCGTAGGTCCCGCCCTGGTTGTAGAAGACTACCAGCGAATCGGTCCCCACGTTGCCCGCGTCATCGAATGCCCGAACAGCGAGTGTGTTTTCACCCGCATCCAGTTGTATTCCCGCCTTTTGCCACGACGTGGTCCCAGTTGCCGGGGTCCACGGGCCACCGTTGACCTGGACCTCGACCTTGGTGACCGCTGTGTCGTCCGACGCGGTCCCACCGATTGAGATCGTTCCCTCGGCGGTGTTCCACGTGGGGGCCGTGGTGGGCGATGTGATCGCGACCAGTGGGCTCTCGGTGTCGGGCGGGCCTTCGCACTGGCATCCACGGCACACGGCGTTTTTCGGGCAATCGGCATCCTCCAGGCACTCGAACGGTCCGCCGGTGTCCAGGGCAGCGTATTGGACCCGTCCGGCCAGGATGTCGCCGGTTGGACAGGTCCCGGCGAAACGGACCTTGACCGTGCCGCCGTTGATTTCCCGCGAGCCGCCGCCAAGGGCGTTGACAACGCCCTGGATGACCAGACCGCCCGCGCCCTGGCACGACAGCAGCACCCCTCCGCCCGCGCCCGCGCCCCCGGAGCCCCCGGAACCACCGTCGGTCCCACTGCCTCCGTGACCGCCGCCGGAACCTCCTTTACCGGACCCAGTCATTTCGGCGTTGCCGCCGTGT